>JABDJT010000125.1 GCA_013003335.1 Verrucomicrobiales bacterium
GCCCTGGAGTATTGGGATCGGCGGGCGGATCAGGTCGATCATGGGATCGGGACGCTCGGAAAATTTGAGGACTATTTCAAAACCTTTCGCGGCCGGGTCATGCCGCTGATTCACGGGAAACGCGCGATTCGAGCCCTCCTGGCGGGACCGGAAAACCGGGAGGAGTTTTACGATAAGCGTTGGAACAACTGGAGGTGGCGGCTGCTGTTCCGGATCTTTTTTTCCCGAAAAGTGATGGGCAAACTCGGGCGTGATCCGGAGTTTTTTCGATACGTTGAAGAGGAGGATGTGGCTGGTAAAATCCTGGAACGGACGCGGCATGCGCTGACAAAACTGGATCCGTCGACGAATCCCTACCTGAACTGGATATTGACGGGCGCTCACAGCGGGACCGCGCTGCCTCATGCGTTACGGGAAGAAAACTTCGATGTGATCCGGGAAAACCTGGACCGGCTGGAATGGCGGCTGGGATCAATTGAAACCGTGCTCGACGAGGCGGGCGAAAGCGCGATCGACCGGTTTAATCTCAGCGACATTTTCGAGTATCTCGATCCGGAAACCTGCTCACGACTCTTCGAAAAAATTGCGAATGCGGGGCGATCCGGGGGCCGCCTGGCGTATTGGAACATGCTGGTTCCCTGCTCCGGGCCGGAGGATTTGTTCGAGTCATTGGATGAACTGGCGGATCAGCTCCTGGCGCAGGACAAGGCGTTTTTTTACAGCCGGTTCGTGGTCGAAAAGATCCGGTGAAATCAATTCAGTTTGCCCCAGATTTTTTCCATCAAATCGTGCATGACCGGGTCGTGCTCTTTCAGCTCAGCCCGAACAAATGGATAAAAATCATTCCGGTAAAAATAGGCCTCGGTTGATTCGGCAAAGTATTCCTTGTGATTGGTGGTCGCGTAATGCTTCACGAATCGACCGTTAAAAAGCAGGACCTTGTCGTATTTTTTTTCCTTCATCGCTGCGTCCCAGGCCTCACGAATTCCTCTGTGGTTAAAGTCGAGAATCTGGTCGTGATAGGCGTGGGCCAGTTCGTGAAGGACGACGGCCGGATGCTTCAAGAGCTGACCTCGATCAAGCAGGGCTTTCGCGCGCACGATATGCACCTTTTTCTCGAGTCGGGGATCGTGGCCGTTGTCTTCCAGCCATTTTTTGCTGGGGTGATACTGCATCGCCCCGAGCGTCGGGTGATGCCGCTCAATCCAGATTTCGCAGGTGCGCAGTTTTTCGAGGCGCTCTTCGTCCATCAACAGAACGATTCGATTCAGATGATCGCCCAGCATTCGCAGCGCTTTTGCTCCTTCCTCAGCGTGTTCACCTTCGAGAAGTGCCGGATCGACATGAACGGTCCAGCCTTCCATTTCTTTCAGGACTGGATCGAACCGCACCGCGGGAATTTTCTTCTCGTCCTTGTTCTTCGACTTTTTGGATTCCTGCGCGATCGCAAAAACGGAGAGAGCAGCGAGCAGAACGACAGCGGGAACAGATCGGCGGAAATTCATGATGTGCAGAACGTGCATGCTGCCGGTCGCGAGGCAAGCTCCTGTTTGTTTGATCAACATCGATCCCTGAATAGTTGAATCAAGAAGTGCGCATAGATGAGCATAAGCTGCATTTCGGTTCCTTTTGAAGCGGGACAGGTTTGGAGGTGCAGGATTCTCAAAAACCGACCGTTTCGCTGCGAAGATCGCTTTCGTTGCCGCTTCTGACATTTTATGGAATCGGGACGATTCTGGGTGCGGGCATCTATGTCCTGATTGGTGAGGTCGCAGCCGAATCGGGCATGCATTCTCCAATCGCGTTCCTCGTTGCCGCCATCGTTGCGGGATTTACCGCATTTTCCTACGCGGAGTTGTCCTCTCGAATCCCCCGCAGTGCCGGGGAAGCCGCCTACGTCAGTGCCGGTCTCAAATCGCAGGTGCTTGCCGGAATTGCCGGATGGGGAGTGGTCGCGACCGGCATCGTTTCGGCTGCCACGATCGCGAACGGATTTGTTGGGTATCTCGACGAATTTTTTCCTGCGCAGAGAGAACTGACAATCTGCATTGCCGTGTTGATTCTCGGTGTCATCGCCGCCTGGGGTGTTCGAACCTCGGTAGCAGCCGCATCCGTGATAACCGTCATCGAGATCGGTGGGCTGGTATTCGTCATTGCACTCGCTGGACACAACTTCGCGGCTTTGCCTGATCGCCTGCCGGAGATGGTGCCGGACGTTTCGCTTGTTCATGCAACCGGTATTGTCGCAGGAGCCTACCTGGCGTTCTTCGCCTTTATTGGATTTGAGGACATCGTCAACATGGCAGAAGAAACCGTTGAGCCTCGAAAAACCGTTCCTCGAGCGATCATTATTTCTCTTTTTGTTTCGACGACCCTCTACATCCTGGTCGCCGTTGTCGCAACGCTGGCGCTACCGCTTGATGAACTGGCCGGAGCGAAAGCTCCACTGGCACGGATTGTCGAAGAGCGGGGCCCGAAGGCACGGGCCACAATCAGTCTCGTCAGTCTTGTCGCCGTGATCAACGGGGCTCTCATTCAGATTATTATGGCTTCGCGAGTCCTTTACGGAATGGCAAAACAGGGTCTCGCCCCCCAATTTTTTTCTCGAGTCCATCGCTTGCGACGGACCCCGATCCGGGCCACAGCGTTTACCACCGGTGTTGCCTGGATTTTCGCTCTTGGTCTTCCGTTGGTGACTCTGGCCATCCTGACGAGCACTGTTACGCTGACCGTTTTCGCGCTCGTAAATCTTGCGCTTCTCAGACTGAAAATTCGGGAGGGAGAGGATTGTGAAAGCAAGGTGTCCTATCCCATCTGGGTGCCGGCGACCGGCTGCATTCTCTGCGTGGGGTTGTTAATTCTCCAGTGGGTTTTGTAGGCAAATTGAATGAACCCTGTTGGATCGTCGAACAAACTCTGTTGATTCGCTTACTCGCCGAGGCACATCAACCGCCCGTCGAGCGTTGTCAGAAACAGCTTCCCATTGGCCACAGCCAGGCCATCCCAGGCGGGTTCGGGGACGGTTTTTTCTTCGAGAATCTTGCCGTCTTCGGCAGCCATGACGACCATACGGCCGTCTTTGTGGATCGCGAAAATGCGGCCGTCGCCGGTCATGGAGAGGGCGTGGACGTCGTTGTAAACCTGGGTGCCGGGGACGAATTTTTTGCCTTTGTCTTCCTCGGCGATAAAGGGATCGGCGGTCCATTTCGCGCCCTCGGCGATGCGATACGTGCGGAACGGTTTTTCGCCTTTGTTGCCTTTTTGAGCAGCCTCCCAGCCGGTGATCCATTTGCTTTTGAAATTCTTCACGTCGTCTTCGGAAAACTCGCGGAGGAACAATTCGGTGCTGCCGTTGAGCGAGCTGATCACTTTTCCATCCCGCCAAATCGCAAGCGGTCGGCGCGGGGCTTCGCCGCGGAAACGATGCTGGTGACGCGGGCCGTAGGTCCAGGAACCGCGCGGCACCCAAACGTCTCCACTGCCGGTATCGAGCTTGGCAAAGGCATTCCATTTATCGACCTCGAATCCGGAGCCGTCGCGTTTCAGAATCCATCGGGAAAACGCGAGGGCATCGCCCTCGATGTGAAGGATGTCGTAGGGATCAAATTCGAGTCCGGAGTTTTCGTAAAATCCTTTCTGCGGCACGGAATCGACGCGGGTGACCCAGTGTTTTTCAGCCGTGATGGGATTGATCGCGAAAACCAAAACGCCGCCGTCGGCGAGGGGCTGGCGACCGGCCGCGAAATAGGCGATTTCGTCGTGGATTAGCACAGCGCCGGAAACGGGCCACGCACTTTCGACCTGTCCGTAGGCAACGATTCGCTCATCAGCCGGAGCGGCTTTCATGCGCCAAACCTGCTCGCCGGAGTCGGCACGGAGCGCGTAGACATAACCGGAATTCGTGCCGAAAATCGCGAGGCCTTTGTGAATCGCAGGCGGCGTGTCGACGCGACCGGTTGCGGTGAAGCGCCAGTTTTCAGCACCGTTTTCGGCGGAAAGCGACACAACCTGGTGAGCGTCGGGACGGGCCACGAAGACGGAGCCGTTCGCGATCACCGGCGCGCTGACGGGGCCTTTGATGAATGGATTTTCCTGCCAGTCATGCAGGATCGGACCGGCGGGGCCATCGGCTTTGGCGGCGGCGACTTCGATGGGCGACGCGATTTCGGTGCTCCATTTTTCGGCGAGTTTTTTCGGGCCGGGGTTGCCGGTTGAGCCGCTCCGCCACGGGCCGTTTCGATACATCGGCCAGTCGGTTTTGGCGGGCGAAGCTGCTTTCGGATCATGTTTGGCGGGGCCTCTTTCCACGGTGAAATCGATCTGGTCGACGGGTCGATGAGCTGGGTGATTTTCGACATCGGTTTTCGCGGCCATGGCGACGAAACCGCGGAGCATCGGCCAGCAGGTGCAGTGTTTCGGCGTGGTGTAAACGAGCCCGTTCGCCGGCACCCAGCCGTTTTCTCGGGAACAATTCGCCTTGGTGATTCGGTTTGCCTCGACGTCGCCGGTCTCAATGTTGGTCATGTCCAGTTCGCCGGAAATTACGAAATTCGGTGTCGCCACGGGCGGGAAACAGTGGGCCAAACCGGCGGCGTGGGTCTTTTTCGTCTTACCGGTTTTCGGGTCGAGCGCGGACACCTCGACTGGCACGCGTTTCATGTTGGCCTTGTCCTCATAATTTTCTTTTCCGCCGTGCAAAATCCAGATGTCGTCATTCAAAAACATCGCGCGGGCCTGGCGCTTGTGGTTCATGCCGGGCGGGAAGAATTTCTCCCAGGCGAGGTTGCCGGTTTCATTCGAGATGATGTGAATCGCATTCCCGTTGTCGTTGTCATTCAGCGACGAAACTTCGAAGGCCATCTGCTCGCCAAACATCACGGTGCGATACACATTGTCGAGATAGTCGTATTGCTTCTCCCACTTTTTCTTCCCGGAATACAAATCGAGCGCCGTCGCCGTCGATTTTTCGCCGCGCTTTGGACGGCCATGAATCAACGTGACGGTGTCGTCTCCCGCTGCGACATTTCGTGCCTCGGCGAAGTCGTGACCCCACAGTTCTTCGCCGGTTTCAGCGCTGTAGGCCCGGATCGAAGTCGCACTCGTGGCCACCACGGTGCTGCGGTGGTAAATCAGATCGTTCGGTTTCTCGATGCCTTTGAATTCCCGGATTTTTTCGCCGGTCGCGGAATTGAATGAAGTCAGAACACCCTTTGAAATCGCGAACAGATATTTGTCTGACGCGACGGGGCGGGCGATGCCGTTCGATAATCTTGGCAACTTAAATTCGTTGCTGTTTGTTTCTCCTTTACCGAGATCGTGATGCCAGAGACGCAGTCCGTTGAAGGAATCTCGCGCCAGCAGGCCTCCGTAATAATTCCGCCCGCTCGCCGAAACGAGGCCTTCCACCTCCGACGTCGCTGCCGCAACCCAGCGCACGCGATCCGGCGGACCGACCAGGGTGTCGCTCGAAACCGCGTTTCCATTCGCGTCGTGACGCGGGTGCGACCACTCGTCCATCGCCTCCGGCCACGGTTTGCGCGCGACGAGCGCGCCTTCTTTTTCCGTGATGGCTTCAAATCCAGCTTTCTCCAGCGCGTCTTTGGAAGCCAGCTTCGGATCGGAAATCACAACGTTCCCGAGTGGCGTGAGCACGCGGAAGATTTCCTCGAGTGCGATTTTTTCCGACTTGGTGACGCGGATCAAATTCACGACGTGCTCGGAATACGGCAGCTTTTCGCCGGCCTGAAGCTCCGCCCAGACGAGGCCGTAGCGTGCGTTTTTCTGAAACGTGTTCTGCACTTCACCGATTTTTTTTGCATCGGAATCGACGACGTGGATCAGGAATCGGCCCGTTTTGCTCAGCTCGATCGGAGTTTCCGTGTCGTCTGCTCCGATCTGAACGACCAGCCCGCCGTGGGTTTCTGAGACCGTGGCGGGGTTTTCCGCCGTGGCGTTTTTTTGAATGGTGAAACAAGCAACCGCGACGAAAAACAGGGACAGAGCCTTCATATCGAAAGCGTCCGGATTTTCGGAAGCAAAGTCAAACGTGCGGATATCGGATACACGCCAAAACGAATCAACAGGGTTGGTTTGGCGAACAGACCCTGTTGGTTCGTGAATCGAACGGGATCAGTTTTTGACCTTGCCGCCGATCGGGGAAGTGTAGCGGTAGGTCACGGTGAATTCATCGCCTGCGGAAACCGGGACGAGGACTTCTTTTTTGCCTTCGACTGTGCGGATGGTTGGTTCGGCTCCTTCGACCTTGATCCAGACTTTGCGGCCGGTGTCGAGCCAGCCGCCGTCTTTTTCTTCGAGCGGACCGTTTTCAACGAGACGAAACCAGAGATTGTCATCTGCTTTGCCGTCGATCCTGATTTTCCGGATCAGGGCCTCGGCACCTTCGATTTCGGCGGGGTCGAAGCGATCGGTGACACTCAGATTTTTGTATTCGTAGAGAAAGGTCGGGAATCGCTTTTTATCGAGCCGGTAGCCCTTGAATTGATAATCGGGATGTCGGTCGACGTAGGTGATTTCCTTTTGCGGATTTTCCTTGTCGCGCTCGTACTTGATCTTCGGCTCGTAAAACGGCTGCCACGGATCGTCGAGGCTTTGGAGCTGCTGGATGGGCAGGCCGTGAGCGAGATTTTCCTGGTCGAAACCGGCGATCTTCGAACCGGAGCCCCGGCCGTTCCAATGACCGGAGACATCCATGAATCCGCCGCGATACACGAATGCGAGGTTCAGCACATCGGCATCCCATACGAGGTTGATTCCGCCGGGGTATCCGACGCCGATGCCGCGGGGCTTGGAGCCGCCGACGAAGGTACGGTGAACGATGGCTTCTCCGGGATTGCGGGCGGTCAACAAAACCGGATCGGGTGCTTTTTTCTGCGGCTTGCCGGCGTTTTTATCGACGGTGAATGGAATCGTGCCGAGCGATTTGGTTTTCGCGATGAGGGACAGTTCGGCCCCTCCGCCACCATTGAAGAATCCAAGGCGGAAGGTGTGTTCGCCGGCTTCGAGTTTCTCCTTGTGATTCTTGGTGGAGGGCGGGTGAATGCCGTCGTTGTCCACCATTTCCTCCCCGTCGACTGCGAGGCGCGCGCCGTCATCGGAGCGGAGGATGAATTCGAATGTATCCGTTTCGGGAACGGTGAATTTTCCTTCGAAAATGAGAGCGTAATTGTTTTTCAGCTTGTTTTTCTTTGCCGGATCGAGGCTGACCAGGTTTTTTTGCGCCTTTCCGGTTTTGACTGGCTCCAGGTCTTCGAAACTGGCCAGATTCTCGATCTTTTTGCCTTTCCCGTCGAAGAGCTTCCAGGTGACGTCGCGGAGAATGGATGTGTTTTTGGCGACCTTCAGTTTGCCGCGCATGAGCAGGTAGTGGCCGGGAATTGAGCAAATGAAGGGGTAGGTGCCCATTTTCTGCGGGGCGATGAAATACACGTCTTCGGTGGCTTTCAGCCCAATGATGCCGGATTTTGCGAGGATACGGTCACTTTTGGGGACCCAGTTCAGGGCCGGACCCTGATCGCCGAGCTGAAACGAGAGTTCGCCGAATTTTGCGCCGTCCTTATCATTCGGATCGATGTCGAGCAGGACAAAGTTGTGCTCGAGATCGTCCGGGTTTTCGATGGTGAGCTTCACTTTTTGGCCGGGCTCAACCTGGATTTCGCTCAGGTTGTATTTCATCATTCCCGGCAGGGTTTTGATGGAAATTGTCACGTCCGGCGTTCCGGCCCATTCCGGAGGTTCTGCCTGCGTGGTGTAAACGGCAAAAAACAGGGTCAAAAAGGTGGTAAAATTACGATACATGGCAAAAATCGCGGGCTGGGAGAAAGTCGGGAAGGCTAGTGGAATCGCGGAATATCGTCAAAACGTATGCGGGACGTGTTCGTGCTGACATCACGGGGCGAGGTTTCGCGACAAAGGTTTTCGTGATAGCCTTCTCACAAACATGAAACGCTTTTCCTCCCCCCAAATTCTTCTCTGTTTTTTCCTCTTTTCGGCTCTTTTCTCCACGAGCGTGACCGCGCAGGAACCTGCTGCGGTGTCAAAATGGACGCAAAACTACGAGGCAGCCGTGAAATCTGCTCAGGAACAGAAGCGACCCATGATTTTGCTGTTTACGGCGTCGAGTTATGTGAAAATCTGCGAAATCCTGGATCGCGACGTCTTGTATCAGACTGAATTCACGGATGCGGTAGCACCGAGCTTCGAACTGGTTCGGCTCGAATTTCCCCGGAATGACCCGCAGGATCCCAAGGTGAAAGCGCAGAATCTGTTCCTGAGGCAGGCGTATCGAATCCAGGGCTATCCGACTCTTCTTGTGACTGACTCCGAGGGGCGGCCGTTCGGAATGAATGGGTATCAACCGGTTACGGCAGCCGATTACGCCAAGGTGATGAATTCGATGCTGGACACCCTGAAGGTTCGTGATTCGAAATTTGCAGAAGCAGAAAAGGCCGAAGGAGTGAAAAAAGCGAAGCTGCTTGCCGAAGGAATTCCGGAATTGCCGGGAAATCTTCTCGGCCGCTATTACCGGGAGCAGATTGAAACGGTGATCGCGAACGATCCGGAGAACACGACCGGAGTGGTGGACGCCTATCAGCGGCTCCTCGCGGATGTCGATTATTCCAAAGAAATGGAAACCCTCGCTCAGGATGTGCAGTGGACCAAGATGCTGAAGCGGACTGACCAGTATATCAGCGATCACAACCTGGAAGGCGTTGAAAAACAACGGGCTCTGATGAACAAGGTGGGGGTGTATCAGCAGCTCAAAGATTTACCATCCAGTGTCAAAATCCTGATTGAGATCGTGAATATCAACCCGGAGACCGATCCGGGCAAAATGGCCGCCAAATCGCTGGACCGGATTCGGGCGCAAAAATTGGAGGCAGACCTGGCAAAATGAGGTTATTTTAGAGGTCTTAAATAACCCGTTTTCCCCTGTGAATTGCCAATTTCTCCTTCTGTTCGCCCGAAATACCGGAATTGCCGGAATCTGCGGGCTGTTTTTGACGCAGTGTGCTTCAAAACCCACGCCTTCGTCGATTCAGCCCAGTTTGATGGACACACCGCCGCACAACATGGCGCGGTCTGAATATCCGTTCGATGAAAAAGGCCGTTACCGAAAAGACTGGGTGAAATCCGGCAGCACCAAGCGGCCGGATGAGCGGCAACCGGCCCCGCCCACGGTTCACAGCTATGGGGCCCGGACATCGGTCACGGTTCCGGTGAAACCTTCCAATACCGTCGCTCCGCCTCCCCGTATTCCAGTTCCCAGCGCGCAATATCACAAAGTTGTCTCCGGCGATACCCTGTTTTCCATCGGTCGCCGTTACGGGATGAGCGTTTCTGATCTCAAGCGTCGCAACGGATTGACCAGCGATATGATTCGCGTCGGACAAAGCCTTCGTGTCCGCTGATTTTCGGAGAAACGGAAAATTACAACTCGCGCGACCGGGCAGTGGGGATTGCTTTTTCAGGCGGACCCGGTTCTGTAGTGATCGATGCGTTTGATTCTTTTCCTGATTTTTGCTGTTCCGTCGTTTGCTCAGCAAAACAGCAAACTCGAATACGCTCCAGCCCCGCCCGACAATCCGCTCAAGGGTTTCGTGCCATATGTCGAGATTGATGGCTGGGACCGTTTTCCGCACAGCCTGGAATATCACTATTTCGCGATGAACCGGCTGATGACCGGGCTGGATGCGTTCGATTGGTCGCCGATTGAAGAAATACTCGAGGTGACGCAGAAGCGGGGCTGTCAGTTGATTTTCCGGGTTTATCTCGAGTATCCCGGCAAACCGAATGCAGTGCCGGAATTTTTGATTGAGCAGGGCGTCAAAATCACGAAGTGGAAGGGAGACTCCGGAGTCAGCCACACACCCGACTACGAAAGTCCGAAACTGCGGAAAGCGATGGCGGATTTGATCGCTGCGATGGGGAAACAGTTTGATGGAGACCCCCGGATCGGATTCCTGCAAGCCGGGGTTCTCGGTTCCTGGGGCGAATGGCACACTTACCCCCGGGATGGTTTGTGGGCATCAAAGGAGACACAAGTCATGGTGCTGGAGGCATTTGAAAAGGAATTTTCCGAAACGCCGGTGCTGCTTCGTTACCCTGCGAAGGAAAACCACTACGCCCAGGCCGAAAACGTTTCGCGCCCATTTGGTTACCATGATGATTCCTTTGCCTGGGCGACGCTGGAGACAGGTCGGGAAGAGGACAATTGGTTTTTTCTCCCGCTTTTGAAAGCCGCTGGAGCCACGGAAAAATGGAAGACCCATCCGATCGGTGGGGAACTGCGACCGGAGTTGTGGCCGACGGCTTTTACCGGCAAAACACACCCGAAAGAGCAGGATTTTGATGAGTGTGCTCGTCAGACTCATGTGAGTTGGCTACTGGATACCGGCTTGTTTGGGAAAAAGTTTCCGCTGCCGGATTCGAGAAAGCAAAATGCCATTCGGGCCGCGCAGAGAATGGGATATGAATTTCACGTTTCAGAATGGAAACGGACTCAAAACGGCAGGATCGAAATCACGGTCGAGAATCGGGGAGTCGCGCCGTTTTACCAAGATTGGCCGGCTGAACTGGTCGCGTTTTCCGATGGAGCCAAGGGCAAAACAATCGCGAAATTTGATCTGCGGGGCATCTTGCCGGGCGAAAAAAAGACCTGGAAGACGGAATCGGATGCCGACGCCAAATCCGAATTTCGTCTGCGAGTAAAAAATCCCATGGAAGGTGGAAAGCCGCTCCGGTTCGCCAATCGCGAGCTGGAGGGTGAATGGCTGGTTTTGCCGAAAATCACGCTTCCCTGATTTCGCGATAAAGCCGCTTCAGCTCCGGCATTTCGCAGCCTGCGGCCTGTCCCCGGCGCAGGGCTTCGCCCCAGATCGGTTCAATCTCAACGGGGCGACCCGCCAGAAAATCGAGCAGGCTGGAGGGCTTGTAATCGCCCATCGGGATGGTGCGATTCACGTTTTCGTCGATGAAATCAACCGGGATTTTGTGGCCCAGGCACTCGGCCGCTTCAATGACTTCGGCCATCAGCGCACGGGTGCGTCGATGTAATTCCGGATCGGCGAGAATCTGCGCCACGTCGATTCCGCCGCCCGCAATGGCGAGGCCGTTAAACGGGACATTCCAGACCAGTTTACGCCAGCGGGCCAGGCCGATATCGGCCTGGATATTGCAGTCGATTTTTGCGGCGCGAAAGCGGTCGCGGATGTCGATCGCGCGGGATGTTTCACCGCGGGTGGCGAATTCCCCCATCTCGATCAGGCCGTGGCCGATGTGGTGAATTACGCCCGGCGCAGTGCGATTCAAGCAGACGAAACAGAGGCCGCCGAGAATGCGTTCGGCGCCGAACAGTTTGGCGAGTTGTTCGTCGCTGCCGAGTCCGTTTTGCAGGGTCATGATCGCCGTGGAATCGCCCAATAGCGGCGTGATGAGTGATTTGAGGACGTCGTTGTCGGTGGCCTTGATCGCGACGAAGACGAGATCAACCGCGCCGATTTCGGCGGTGCTGGCGTGGCAATTGATTTTCCGCAGATGAACGTCGCCGCGGCATTCGCTTTTCAAAAAAAGACCGTCCCGACGGACGGTTTCCAGATCGGATCGCATCAAAAAGTGGACGTCGCAATCACCGGTCAGCGCAAGATTTCCGCCGTAAAAACAGCCCACGGCCCCGGATCCGACGACGGCGATTTTCATCTCTTCATTTCCCTTTCCCGCGGGCGGCCTCGGCCTGGGCGCGCA
>JABDJT010000142.1 GCA_013003335.1 Verrucomicrobiales bacterium
TCGGCCCGCGCATCGCGCTCGGGACCGACGACCGTGATGTAGCGGGGGTGATTGCTCCAGCGCGGAAAATAGACCTTCTTGCCGCTCACGCCGGGCATGGTGTTGACCTTCACGGTGCGCTGCTTGCTGCCGTCGAAGAGTGCAACATCGAGGTGGCTGCTCGAGAAAATGAACATGCGGTGTGAGTCGTCGGGAGAAATGGAGGGCCAACAGCCGCGGCCGTTTTTCTTCCACGACTTCTTGCGAGTATCGCCGACGCCGCAGGTGCTCCACGGGAAGGCGTCGGAGAAAACCCGGCCGTCGCCGGAAAGCTGAAACCACGGGATGCTGGCGTGACCGTTTTCCGATTTATCCCAAACCAATTCCTCCTTTTTTGGATCATCGAGCCGCCGCCGGACGATCTTGCTTTTCGTGCCGGAACTTCCCGCCCGCAGGTAAACCCAGTCCGATTTCGTCTTCGGATCGCGCCACACATCGGAGGCAAATCCTGACCCGAGATCGACCAGTTTCTGGCCGGAAAAATCGACCATCATCACCTTCCTTTTTGCCAGGTCGGTGAACACGACGCGTTTTCCGTCGGACGAGAACAGCGGTTTTGCGTAAGCCCCGGCCGACGGCAGAATCGCGCGCTCCGAGCCGTCCTTCGTGTCGAGGCCCATCAGCTTCACGCTGCTTTTTTTGTCTGTCGAATGCTGCCATTTTCCGCCCTGCAGCCAGACGAACCGGCCGTCGCTGCCGAGAAAACGGTCCAGCTTCGTGTTCGCTTTTGGCTTCGGAGAGGTCGTGATGGCAGGGGGTGGCGTCTCGCCTTTCGCCAGCGCGAGGATTTCAATTCCGGCTTCAAACACGTCATTCCCCTTGTCCTGGTTCGCATCGATCACGAGATTTTCTCCACCCTTGAGCGTTACCGCAGCTTCGATGATGTGGGCGCGCTTCACGCCGTCGGCCGCGGCGAGGACGTTCAGGTTATCGATTACCTTTTTGCCGTTCAGGTAGTAATCCATCGCCCGGTCGCCGCTGTTGAAGCCTTCCGTAAAATGAAACCGGACCCGGTAATTCCCGGCCGGCAGCCCCGGGATTTCGTAACGGTGATCCTGGTGCCGGACGGTTTCGTAGACTTCGTTCGGGGCCGGATTTTTTATGGCGGACCGGTCGTGCTCGCCCTTGAATCGGAAATCAGCGCCGCCTTTCACAAAATCCGAACCGGCGAACCAGTGATCGGATTTGCCCGGCTTGCTGATGGCGGGGCCGCCGGCGTTGATGCGCACAGGCAACTCGAGGGCTGCGGCGTTGAGAGAACAGAGGAGGAAGAGGGGGAGGAAAAGTTTCATGCGTTGGCAGGATGGTTTGGAGAATCAAACGATCCGGCCACGGAATCGATAGCTCTTTCTGGCTGGATCGCTCCACTTCCGGCTCGATTCACCAGCCCATTCCCACGCGCCATTCCTCCGTCAGGCCCGTCGGCACGTCGTCGAGAAACCGGCTCGGCCGCTGGATCACCTGGCCGCTGTGGGAGTTCGGCCACATGTTCGGGTGGATCAGGTAGAGTTCATCCATCGCGCGGGTCACCGCGACATAAAATAGTCTCCGCTCTTCCTCCAAACCGCTCCGGTCTTCGTCGTCTTCATCAATCACGCGGGCGTTCGGAAACATGCCTTCCGTCAGCCAGACGACGAACACGACCCGCCACTCGAGACCTTTGGCCTGGTGAACAGAACTGAGGCAAACGCTCTCCGCATCGGCCGCTTCCTGCGTCGCACCGGCGGCATCCTGTCCGGCCAGCAAGCTGAGCTGGCTGAGGAATTCGTTGATGTCCTCGTACTGCTCGCTGTATTTTTCGAGTTGCTTGAGGTCCTGCATCCGGTTGTCGAAATTCGGAAACTTGCTGCGCATGTAATCCTCATACACACCGCCGATGATCGAGGTAATCATCACCGCCGGTGCCTGCAGTTCGCCGTCCGCATCAACCAGTTCATCGAGCGTCCACGCGAGCTGCTCCCAGTGTTTTGCGCCTTTCTTCGGCACTTTGAACTCAAGAAGATAATCGCTGAAACATTCGACTTTTTCCGCCGTCGCGCCGTCGCAGCCCATCCAGTCCCGCCACAAATTCGACGCCGTTTTCGCCCCGAATCCCGGCAGCATCCGCACGAAGCGTTTGAAAGCGACCTCGTCTTTCCGGTTGGCGGCGAATTTCATGAACGACGCCACGTCCTTAATGTGTGCCTGCTCGAAAAAGCGCAGTCCGCTGGTGATCAGGAATGGAATGCCGCGCTTGGTCAGCTCCATCTGGATCTCCATCGACTGGTAGTGCGCCCGGTAGAGCACCGCCATTTCGTCGAGTTCGATCCCCTCGTCCCGCAGTTCCAAAATCCGCTGGGCCACAAAGGCCGCCTGGGTATTCGGATCGTTCACCGGCACCAGTGCGGGCAGCATTTCACGATCCGGCCGGTTCGGTGCAAGGTTCTTTTTAAATTGTTGCCGGTTCGGCGCGATGGCCGCGTTGGCAAATTCCAAAATCTCCGGCACGGAGCGGTAATTCGTTTCGATCACGTAGCGCTTCGCGTTCTCGTAGCGCTCGGGGAATTCGAGGATGTTTCGGAAATCGGCGCCCCGCCACGAGTAGATCGACTGCGCATCATCACCGACGACCATGACGTTTTTCTGCGGCAGGCCGAGCAGGTCGATCAGGTCTGCCTGCAGCAGATTCGTGTCCTGGTATTCGTCGACGAGGATGAATTCGAATTGCCGCTGGTACATTTCCCGGATGTCCTGGTGCTCGTTCAGCAGGCGCAGCGTTTTCTCCAGCAGATCATCGAAATCCATCGAGTTCGTGTCCTGCTTTTTCTGTTCGTAAGCCTCCTCGATCGGCTCGATTTGCTCGAGAAGATGGAAAAAATACGGGTATCGCATTTCGACGATTTCCTCGAGCGCGTCGCCCGTGTTCCGGGCCAGGCTGAACATGTCGCCGAGCACCTCCGGCTTGGGAAAACGGAGCACTTTCGGGTCCACTTCGCTGTCTGCGATGACGGATTGCATCAGCTCCTTTTGATCCTCCCGATCCATGATCGAGAACCCGCGTGCCCAGCCGATCCGCTCCGCGTGTTTCCGCAAAATCCGGTTCCCGACCGAGTGAAACGTCCCGCCCCAGAGATCTTTCGTGTCGTGCGGCACGAGCTCCTCGACCCGCTCCAGCATTTCTCGCGCGGCCTTGTTTGTGAAAGTCAGCAGCAGGATGTTTCTCGGATCAATTCCGTTGTCGAGCAGGTAGGCGACGCGGTAAGTGAGCGTCCGCGTTTTCCCGCTGCCCGCACCCGCGATCACCAGGGCCGGTCCGGGCGGAGCCGTCACCGCCGCGAACTGCGATTCGTTCAGTTCCGAGGCATAGTCGATGTCCGAGGCAGGGCGGGACGGCAGCTTCTGGATGGTGTAATCGCGGGGCATGAGGGTGGATTCGAGATTACGCGGAAACCCGGCAGGATCAACTGTCCAGCCAACCGGCGCAGTCAGTTTTCCTCCTCCCGCATCATCCGGCTCAGTCCGAGGTGAAAGGTCCCGTTTTCGACGTGGATATAATCCTCTTTCGTGTCCGGATCGACATTGAGCCAGCCCCGGAATTTCAGTTTTCCCGAGTCAAACAGGACTTCATTCGGGTATTCCCAATAACAGTCCGCCCGGGAAATGGTGTCGCCGTTCAGTGCCAAGATCGGCGGGTCAAACTCGACGGAATGACGGTCCGGAAACCGGGCCTCACCCTCGGTGACAGCCGAAGGTTTAGTTTCTCTGAAGTAGAAATATCTCCATTGTTCTTCTTCCACTTTCAGGCTCTTGATCCGTGCGAGGGCCCGCCGGATTCGTCTTTCGAATCGAAGTTTGGCACTGAGTTTGGTGATCCACTTTGCGCCGGTGTCCTGCCAGAGGCTGTCTTCCACTTCATAAAACTTGCACCAATCCGGAATCGGATAGTCTTTGGAATCCCACCAAACGCCTCCGGCTGCGAGAGCGAAAAGGACGGCCCCGGTTGTGATTGCGATTTTCAGCCAGC
>JABDJT010000159.1 GCA_013003335.1 Verrucomicrobiales bacterium
ATAAAATTCGGCGAGGCGCTCGTGGAGCAAATTGGCCGGCGAGTGATCAATATCGAGCAGCACGGCGTGGAAAGTCCGATCCGGCGAATCGGGATCGAATTCCAGGCTGAAAAAATCAGCTTGAACGAACCGGCAGCGGGGATCGGATGACAGTTCGGGGCCGAGTGGAACGAGTCCCTGCTCATGCCACTCGATGACCGGCTTGAGAAAGTCGACGACGTTCAGGGTGGTGACGTGCGGGTTTTCCAGCGTAGCCCGGGCGGTGTATCCCAATCCGAGACCGCCGACGACCACTTCCAGTTTTTTACCGGGGAAAGCGGATTCGGCAGCAGCGAGGCCGAGATCGGCGAGAGCGATCTCAACCGTCGTGAAGAGGCTCGACATCAGGAACGCGTCGCCGAGGATGACCTCGTGGATTTCGCGATTGTTGAGGGCGAGAATGGTGCGGCGGCGCAGGATTAGGTCGCCGAGTTCTGTTTCGCGGAAATCGAGTTCTTCGAAAACCGGCCGGGGAGGATCGGCCATGATATCAGTCCGATTTCCGGATGGGCAGCCCGGCCGGATCGATCTCCTGCGCCGTGACGATGAAATACAGGTACCGGTGCACCTCCAATTCCATTTCCGAACGCGCGGCCCGACCGATAATCGGCAGGTCCCCGAGAATCGGTACTTTATCCTGAACGGATTGCCTGTCGGTTGTGACGAGGCCCCCGAATACATAGCTGGCGCCGTCGGGCAGGCGGACGTGTGCCTCCATTTTCCGCCGCCGGAACACGGGCGACTCAACCCGGTTTTCGGACAGCGTGATCAGTCGTGTTTTTCCGAGGGGTCCGGTATCGGGAAGGACGATCGGTTGGCCGAAATTGAAAAAACCCGCCTGTTCCACGACCTGGGGGCTCATTTGCAAGCTGATGGTGCCGTCGCCTTGTGACTTCGCGACTACCTGGAACATCACGCCGAGCGATTCCGTTTCGAAAGCGACCGGTTTGGAAGGGGTGACGGGAAACGTGTCGAGGACGCGATGCTCCGAAATTCTTTCGCCGAGGCGTTTTTTGCGGGGCCGCGCACCGAAATCGGGTTTTGAAACCGGGTTCTGAATCTCCGGAATTTCCGGGGCTTCATAGTCTGTCGGATAGACGAATTCGCGAATCACCTCGATTTTTCCCTGCTGGCCGGAACGCATCACCATCGATGGAGCAGAAAGCAGGTCGACGTGTTTTTGAGTGTTCACGGAGCGAACAAATTGCTGCAAGTCTGCCTCTCCAAGAACGGGGGAGGGAATGTCGAGGGGTTCGGAGGATTCGATGACTTTGGTGGTGAAGAATATCTGGCGGTCTTCCGGAGCGCCCTCGCGAGGCCGCAATTTGTCCGGCATTTTGACTTTTTCCGCCTCCAGCTGCGCGAAGAGGGACGGAACGAACCCGTAATCCATATCGGCCGCGCCATTGGCCTTTTGCCCTACGATCAAACTCCATTTTTCCGGATCAAATTTCGGATTCGAGGATGGCTGCAGAAATTTCATTCCGTCGGCTGCCGAAATGGACCAGTTTTGGCGGTCGAAATGGGGATAGAGCTGGCTTGCTTCGATCAAGGGAATCGATTTCTCTTTCCCGAGCGGACCGGTTTTTTCGAGCGTCACGGGCGTGCCGCGATCTTCGAATCCGACCAGGGAGATTTGCTGGATCTCTGCGGTGGCTTGGGGCCGGCCGTCCCTGTCGAGGCGTGCGGTAATTTTGAGGATGAGTCCGGCTTCCCGCTTTTCGAACTGTTTCGGGACGGGCGGGAGCAGGAAATTCGCTTCGTGGGTCGAAAGTCCTTCCGGCTTCAGTGGATGAACCGAATCTTCCGGCACGACCGGTGGGTCATAAGCTGTCGGGACGGAAAATTCATGGACGATTTTCAGGACAGCGGATTCGCCGGCAGGAATGGCCAAATCAGGCCGGGCCAGGATCCGCAATTCACCTTTGGCCAGGGCGGCTTCGATTTCCGTTTCGGTTTGATACATCCCCGGCGCGTAGGAGGAAAATTTCACGTCGTCCTGCAAAAGACTGTGGGATTCAAAAATCCGGCCTTTCACGTGAATCAATTCCTGCCCGGAAACCGGACTGATTGCCGCCGCGAGGCAGAGCATGGCGGCGAATAGTGTGGTTCGTGTTGTCTTCATATCCCGGCGCGACTTCCCTGACAGATTGGGAAGGCTAGCAGAGCCGGTCCGGTGTGTCACGGCTGAAAGCGATCCAACAGGGTTGGTTTGGCGAACAAACCCTGTTGGATCGTTTCGGGCGTTTGCGGTTTCAGAAATCCTACCCAAACCGCGGAATTGGCATTAGAATCGGGATTTCGGCGACGTTTTTATGTCCGCGACCACTGAACCAGGCCCTGAAAAACCGGTTTCCGCCCCGAAGCGTTCGGGTGGTGCGCGCATGCTGAAAAGTCCATCGAAACGGACTGGTGGCGCTTTACCTGGGCGGGCGTCTCTTTGGCAGCGGATGTCGCGATCGATGTCGCGCCGGAAGTCGACGCAGCGGACCGAGCAGTCGATGCTGCCGGTTTTGATTCAGGTGTTTGCCGGGTTCACCAAGCTGGACGGGCAGGTGAACGAGTCGGAGATCGATTCGATTCTCGGGTTTCTCCGGTATGATTACCCGGAGACGGTTTATTCGGAACTGCGCGAGCTGTACATCCAGGCGCTGGGGCAGTCGCAAAATCTCGATGCCATTGCGGAAGACTTGGCTTCAACGCTGCCCCTGGAAGAAAAAATTCTGCTCGGCGTGCAGCTGTACGTGTTGATC
>JABDJT010000268.1 GCA_013003335.1 Verrucomicrobiales bacterium
AAATCAGCCCGCTCTTTTTCCGGCGGCAAAATCCCCAGTAAATCCAGGAACGCTCTGCGCAGAAATACTTCGTCCGATGCAGGCCCCGGAGTCTCGATTTTTTTCTCTGTGAGATAGGCATCCAGCAGCCGGTCGATCGGATTTTCGCGGCCGTCCTTCGCGGGCGGCAGTTCGACCGTGCGCGGCTTTAGAGGCGGTTCCCAGCCGGCTTTGCCAAAAGAAAATCCCGGCTCCCATGGCAGCTTTTCATCAATCCACGCCTTCAAAATCGCGATCTTCTCCGGCGGAACGAGATCCCCCTTCGGCGGCATCTGGATGTCTGTGTCATCGGTCGAAATCAACTCGATCAGGTAACTGCCCGCGCCGTCGCCCAGTTTCAACACCTCCCCGTTCTCCGATCCCGCAAGCAGGTCCGCCCGCGTGTTCATCGAAAAGCCGCCCTTCTTTTTGTCCGCGAGATGGCAGTCCGCACAATACGTTTTCAAAATCGGAACCACGTCGTGTGCAAAATCGACGGCGCTGGCGTTTGCCGCGAGGAGGAGAAAGGAAAATCGTGTGATCAGGCGGATCATGGGCGGAATTTTAGGGCAGAGAACCGCGATTCGCAATTGCGCGATAGGTTGTAAGAAGTTTGTCAGGCATCGGCTTTCGCCTTTCGCCGGCCTGCCATTCCGCTACCTTTCCGGCATGAAACGGGCCGTTTTGAAATCACTCGGATTACTCGCCCTGATCCCGATCGTGATTTGGGTCGTCCTGCAATTGCTGCCCGAAAAGCCCATCGTGGAGCGACTCATCGATCCCGATACCCGGCTGAAAGCCTATCACGAATTGTGGAGAGAAACGGGATTGTCGGAGAGCGATGTCTGGGACCCGATCCGCGCATACCCGAATTTCCGTCTCAATCACGAAAAGATCCGGATCCATCCCGTTCGGCTGAGCCCGGACCCGGATTCGCCGGAATTCTATATCATCCTGCGGAACAGCCTCATCCAGATCAATTTTCCCGACGCACCCTGGACATCGTTTTCGAGGTTATTCAGCAGCGACGCCTGGGCGATCTACCTGACCGCGAAAAGACATGATGCGGCAGCCCCCGAAATGGCTCCGCTCAATCCAAACCGTTATCCAAGAAATTTTACCATCTCGCTCGTCACGCCAGATGGTCGGCTGCTCGACGACGAACTGCCCTTCGAAGGAAACAACGTAGTCGGCGAAGGCGAATACCTGTTCGACATCAACGGCGACGGGCTCGCCGAACGAGTCGAAACCACCAACTACGGCGTCGGAAGAGGCGTGCAGGGCCTCAACGTCCGCCAAGTCGTGGAAGGCAAACACAGGCAAAAGCTCCTGTTGCGCGTCATCATCAACTCCGACGAATCGAAAACCAAGTTGCCCGAATGGAGTTATCACGTGGTCGATCTCGACGGCGATGACATTTACGAAATCCAGATCGGCCCCGGCGACATCACCAGCATCAAACCCGAAGTCACTTTTCGCTGGAACGCCGCGACGAAAACCTACGATTCCGATTCGGGGAAAGTCGGGGCTCATTTCAGCGTGCTGCCATCGACTGAAAAACAAAGGGGTGATTTCTGGAAGCTGCTGAAGAAATTCCAAAACGAAGGAAAATGGGAATACCCGTTCGATGCGAAAAACGAATGAACAGGGTAGGTTTGCCGAACCAACCCTGTTGATTCGTACCGCCAGATTCGCTACGTTCAGAAAAATGACGCGTCTTTGGCTCCTCCCAATCACGATTTCCGTCCTGGCTCTGTCAGGCTGCGGAGACGAGGAGCCCACTGCGTCGCGTCCGCAAAAACCCGCCGCTCCCGCCGGCCCGAAACCGAAGGTGTTTGTCGCGGACTCCTCGATCTATTTTTTCGCGAAAAGCTTCGCGGGCGAGCAGCTGAACCTGATGCGGGCGGAGAAAATGCGGGAGGGCGCAACGACCTGGTCTCCCCGCTCGGCGGATCAGACGAAAGCCGCCCAGGCCAATTTCATCCTCATTCACTCCGAAAAAAACGCGCCGTGGCTGGAAAAACTGAACGGCTTCAACGGAAAACTGATCCCGGTTGCCGATGCCAATCCGGACGCGATTCCCGACTTTGAAGGCGCAGCTGTTTTCGATCCCATCCATGCCAAAGCCCTCGCGGAAGCCGTGATTCAGGCGCTGTCCGATCACGTTTTGACTTCGGAAACGGACCGCGCGCGACTCGCGAAGGTGAAAGCCGTCGTCGGGCAACGATACGACCCGCTCATCCAGAGAATGAAAGCCTACGGCGGTCGCTTTCAGCCGGTCATGATTTCCTCGGGCGAGTTTCAGCCCTGGCTCGATGCGAGTGGAATCCGGTTTTCCAGGGTCGATCTCGCGGCGGGGGCCGACCTGCCGAATGAAGTGATTGACCTGATGCTGAAACAGGGTCGCAAGCCGGATATGGATTTTGTGATTTGGGACAAGGGACCGGTCACGACGCTGGCTGGAAAACTGAAATCCCGGGGGATCGACGGCATCGTGCTGGACGCTGGAAAAGACCCGACGGGTCAGAAGAATCTGCTCAAGCTGGCGCGCCTGAACGTGGAGGCCCTCGCGAAATTGCACGACCCGAACGCCGCGCCGGGAATTGCCAAGGCAAAACCGGATTCCGCGCCGAAAGGTAATGGGGGAACAGGAGACGGTTCGTTCGGGGGAACGGTGCTGCCATTCCTCGAAAAATATTGCATTGAATGTCACGACGCCGATACCGGCGAAGGCGAGGTGGAATTTGATCTCTACACCACGATTCGTGACGCGGAAAAAGTGCCGGATTTGTGGGAAACCGTCGCCCAGTTGATGGATCTCGAAGCCATGCCGCCGAGGAAGGAACCGGTTCAGCCGACCCCGGCCGAGCGCGAGCAGATCGTTGCATGGATCGAGAAACTCTCGGGTCGCTGGGACAGCGGCGCGATGGGATTCGACCCCGGGCACACGACGTTGCGGCGGCTGAACAAGAACGAATACAATTACACCGTTCGCGATTTGTTCGGCCTGCGGCTGCGGCCTGCCGACGATTTTCCCGAGGAAACCGGCGGCGAAGCCGGGTTCGACAACAACGCCGACGCGCTGTTTCTCCCGCCGCTGCTAATGGAAAATTACGTCGAGTCCGCCGGCATCATTGTCGATACCGTTTACCGCGATCCGCAGGCCCGGGCGCGATACCTGTTCGTCCATCCTGACAGCGCAGCCAATGCCCGCCCGGCCGCGCGGAAAATCCTGCAATACTGGGCCTCGCGCGCCTATCGAAAGCCGGTGCAGGAGGGCGAGTTGGAGCGGCTTTTAAAAATCTACGATCGCGACATGCGGAAGAAAAAGCGCTTCGACCTTGCCATGCAGATGCCGCTGGTGGCCGTCCTGATTTCCCCGAATTTCATCTACCGGCCGGAGGCCGAAAAACCGGGTAACAAGGCCTACCGCGTGTCCGGTTCCGATCTTGCGAGCCGGCTCTCGTATTTTCTCTGGTCGTCGATGCCGGACCAGACACTCTTCGATTTGGCCGCGAAAAACGAACTCCACAAACCGGCCGTGCTGGAACAGCAGGTCGCCCGCATGCTCGTCGATGACCGCGCGAAATCGCTCTCGATGCATTTCGCCGGTCAGTGGTTCAAGTGGGAAAGCCTTCGCTCGACCGCAAACCCCGACGAAAAACGATTTCCTTCCTTCACCTTCCAACTTCGCGTGTCGCTGTATCAGGAGTCGACCAATTATTTCTCTCACCTTCTCCAAAACGACAGCTCGATCCTGGAATTGATCCACAGCGACTACGCATTTCTGAATGAGCCGCTCGCCCGTCATTATGGGATTCAGGGTGTAACGGGAATGCAGTTTCGGAAGGTCCCCCTCACCGACAGAAACCGCGGCGGCGTCCTCGGGATGGGCAGCGTTTTGACCGCCACTTCGCTACCGCTCCGGTCCAGCCCGGCCATCCGGGGGAACTGGGTGCTGAATGAAATCTTCGGCACACCCACGCCGGAACCACCCATGAACGTCGAGCAATTGCCTGACGACGACCGCGCCATCAAGGGCAAAACTTTCCGGGAAGAACTCGTACAGCACCGGGAAAATCCGAGCTGCAAAGCCTGCCACGAAGCGATCGATCCGCTCGGATTCGGCCTGGAAAATTTCGATGCCATCGGCCGCTGGCGGGTTCAGCAAAACGGGAAACCGATCGACAGCACCGGCGTTTTGCCTGACGGCGCGGAATTTCAAAGCCCCGCCGAGCTGAAGCAAATTCTGCTGGAGGACAAAGATCTGTTCACCCGCAACATGGTGCGAAAAGCCCTCGCCTATGCCCTCGGCCGCGAGTTGACGCCCTACGATCGCCCCATCGTCGCCGAGATTGCGGAGAAGGTGAAAGCCGACAACTACCGAATCCAGAGCGTGTTTCTGGAGGTCGCGAAAAGTTACCCGTTTCAGATGAAACGGAATTCGGGCTTTGTGCCGACTAAGGAG
>JABDJT010000180.1 GCA_013003335.1 Verrucomicrobiales bacterium
CCTGAGCCGGCAATACGGGGCCTTCCTGCTTGTTTGCCATTCCCGCGGTTTCCGGTTCGGGAGGGTTTTCTTTTGCCCGCAGCAATTCGGTAAACTCGACTGGATCGATGCCCTGGAAGGTGGTCCACCAAATGTGATCGGTAGTCAGCGATTTGAGGTCCCCGTACGCTCGAATGACCTCGCCCAGAGCCTCGATTTCGGAATCGGATAGTTTGATTTCAGAATAAATTCCGGTCTCGTTTTCAATGACGAGCTTCATTTTTTCCGGATTTTCCAGGAGAGTGGCGAATGCGTCGGCGTGCTTTGTCAGAGACAGGTCAAGCGTGGCAGAACCCCGGTCGAACTCGATGCTGTCCTCATCATACTCGATTCGAATGGGCTCGGTTCCCTGCCCGACCGCGAGAAAGGCGATGCCCCTTACGGCGACGTCTGAATTCACGAAGGCTTTGATTCTCAGCCAGGCACCTTCGAAATCGTTGCCAATGTAAGCCACCGTTTTTTTTCGCTGCTCGTCGGCCGGAACTTTTTTTGAGTAAAAAAAGTGGGCGTTCATCCGCTCGCTGAACTTCGATCGAAACCGGTTTTCAAATCGCGCTTTGAGAATCAGGGCCTGGTCGGCCCGGGTCAGCGTCTCCGGGTTGACCTTGAAAACCGAACCGGTTTTCAAGCGCAGTCGAACCAGCCCGTCATTCGATTCATCTCCAAAGGTCAGCAATTCCGCCTGGATCTTTTTCCCATCCTGATTCGTCCAGTCCCGCATTTCCGAAATTGCCTGAGCGCTGGAACTTTCGGAAAAGGTCATCCCGACGATCGCGAGAATAGCGATAAAAAGGGTGTGACGAAAACAGCTCATCCAGGGCAACTTACACGAAAAGCGAAACAAAAAACAATTCCGCGGTCATTCGATTTGGTCGATCAGCTGTGGGTCAGGTAAGCTTCCCGGATGGCGAGGAGAAACTCATCCGGATCGGATTTCCACCAGCGATCGGAGAAAATTTCCACCTCGTTGTAGCCGTCGAATCCGGCGGCTTCGACCATCGCACGGATGCCTGGAATGTCGATGCAGCCTTCGCCCATGAGCCCGCGGTCATTGAGAAGATCGGTCGTCGGCGTCATCCAGTCGCAGATGTGAAAGGCGAAAAGCCGGTCTTTTTCGCCGGCTTCGGTAATTTGTGCCTCGAGGTCCGGATCCCACCAGATGTGATAGACGTCTGCGGCAATCCCGACAAGCGGATGATCGATGTGGTCGCAGACGGCGTTGGCGGAGGCCATCGAATTGATGGCGCTGCGGTCATCGGCATACATTGGGTGGAGTGGCTCGATCGCGAGCTGGATGTCGTGTTCTTCGGCGAGCGGGAGGACTGCTTCGATTCCGTCGGCAATCTGTTTTCGTGATTCCTCGAGAGGCTGGCCGGGGACAGCGCCGCAGACGAGAACGATTGTTGGGGCTCCGAGTTGGGCTGCTTCGTGGATGGCGAGCCGGTTGTCTTCGATCGCGGTTTTGCGTTCGGCGGGGCTGGGGGCGGGAAAAAATCCGCCGCGGCAAAGCGACACGATTTCAAGGTTCCGCTCGCGAATCTGGTCGCCGACGATAGAGATGTTGTGGCCGTCGAGCCACTGCCGCCAGACGGTGATCCCGCCGACCCCAATTTGGGCATACTTGTCCATCGCCTCCTCAATCGACCACGGTTTGGTGGTAATGGTGTGAATGCAGAGGCGGGACAGGCCGGTGAGGGGGTTCGGGGTCATATAGTCGGTGAAAAATTGGGTATCTCCAGCCGATCCGCGACTCGAAACGGGCGGATCAGGGCTTCACGCATGCGCTCGATCTCGCCGGGTCCGCGCGAGTCCGTGCAGTCGGGGTGAATTTCTTCCGTCTCAATCAGCCCAAGGATTTTCAGCACGGCAGCGGTGGAATGTTTGTAGGAAGCAGCGCTGCCGTTTGCATCGAGGCGGAAAACCGAGTCTTCAAGCGACTGAAAGGCTTCGAACAGCTTGTAAACCCGCGTGTCGAAATTTCCATCGTCATCCGCCAGCCACATTTTCCGGGCGGCACAGATCAGCGGGCAGGCGGACACCCCGGCACCGATTAGCAGCGGATTTCCGAGGCGAATTGCCGAGGCGATCCCGAAATCATCGCCGCTGTGCGGGGCAAAATCGAGCCCAAGATCGCGACACATGGCCGACCAGTAGAGAAAGTGTGGCTCATCAAGCGTGGAGATTTTCCCGCCAACGAATTTTTCGTGATTGGCCAGTTCGTGCAGGAGCCAGGGTTCGTAGGGCGTAGCCCAGGGAACGAATGACGGCTCCAGCGCGTGGATGATGGCGGGCGCGGTGATGTGCTCCGCGATTTCAAAATAGGCGTCGCGGCGGCGTTCAGGATCCAGCGCATTCAGCTGCGGTGAGGTCATAATCATCACCTCGACGTTTTCGAATGCCTGCGCGATTTCGAGATGAGGGCGATACCAGTCGGCGTTGAAGTTGTCGCCACTGGCTCCGACGGCGGTGGTTCCGCAAATGATGCGCGGATCGGGGAAGGCGGCCCGGAAACGCTCGATCACTTCGCGGTAGAGATCGAGGCTGAGATTGAAAATGTAACCCGTGTCCGCATTCAGAACGAAGGCGATCTCCACTCCGAAATGGGCGGCTGAATCTGCCATCCAGCGAATACTGCGTTCAAAACCGGCCCAGTCCGGCTGACCATTTGAAAATGGGAGAAGAGTCGCGACGCAAAGCCGGGCAGGCGTGGTGTGATCAACAAGGGATTCTTCGCTGGTCCAGGCCCAGGTGGTTTCGTCCCAACCGGTGTTCGGTCTCAGGTCGGCGGGTGAGGAGATCATTTTATTTTCTAAGAAAGTTTGCAGAGGCGGGTCGGAATTATCGAAGGAAAAAACGAAAATTCGAACCCGATTTCGCGGCGGCGGTACAAACCCGAGCCGGATATGTAATGGCGAATTCGATGCAAAACTTCAAACTGCAAACGTGAAGACTCCAGAGACACAACGAACTGGCGACTGGCTTTTCGACCTGATTTCGAATTCCTGCGTGATGGAATATGAGTCCTCGGTGCTTCGGCGTGTCGAGAGGGTGAAGCAAAGGCTCGATTCTGTCCGGCTTCCCGGCGCACGCAACCTGGACGTGGTGATTCCGTGGTTGGAAACGGAAACCGCTTTCACCGCCCCGGGTGGGACGATTTACGTGTCCCGCCGGCTGTTTGAGCGCTTTCGATCGGATGAAGAGTTGGCCTTTGTGATCGCCCACGAAATGGCTCACCATGATCTCGGGCATCTGGAATTGAGGGAATTTTCGGGCTGGCTGAACCGAATACCAGCGAACGTCAGTTTCGGGACGGATTTGATCTCCCGTGAGCTGTGCAGTCTGACGCGGAGATCCCGATTCGAGTGCGAAGCAGACGAGACGGCTCTTCGACTTTGCATGGCGGCAGGATACGATCCTGCGCGGTGCATCTCGATTTTTGATCTTCTCGATCGAATTGATCTCACCGCATTCAGTAAAGATGATTGGGCTTTCAGGGCCGGACTGGAATTGGAAGAGGAGAAGGAGACCGATTTGAAAGCCGACCATCGAGGCCATTCTGAATGGCACCGGGAGGTCCGGGCGTATCCGTCCATTCGGGCCCGGAAGCATCGGCTGCGGTCATTGTTGAGCGGATAAATTCTGGAGGGTCCGCGACTTGACAGATTACCGCCTCACCTCTAAATTCCCGCCCTTTCACCTGAAAAACCAAACCGAAAACCAATTTTTTCCATGCCGGAAGTCGAAGTCAAAAAAGGAGAGTCCATCGATCGGGCGCTGAAGCGTCTGAAAAGCAAGATGGAGACGGAGGGTATTATCGACGAAATGCGTCGTCTTCGTTCGTTCGAAACCCCGACGCAAAAGGCCAAGCGGAAAGCTCGTATCGCTGCCAAGCGGAACCGCAACCGCTTTCGCTTCACGCTTCAGGACAACAAAGCGCCTGAAGATTGATTCGATTCCCGCAATCAGTATACGATACGAAAACGGACCTTCGGGTCCGTTTTTTTGTTTTCAGGGTTCCTGCCTCGTCGGGCAGACTACCATTTCGCGGACACAGACGCTCTGGGGCATCTGGTAGGCGAACAGGATCGACTGCGCGATCGATTCAGGTTGAAGGGCTCCGCCGATCTCGTTGGCGTAATCCCACCAACCGGCTTTCGCCTCTTCGTCCGTGGAACTGTTTACCAAATCGGTTTCCACCATGCCCGGTGCAATGTTGATGAGGCGGACATCACTGCCGCAAACTTCCTCACGGATCGTTTCGGTGATCGCATGCACAGCAAATTTTGTGCCGCAGTAAACGGCATGTTTCGTGAACGTTTTGATTCCGGCGATCGAACCTATGTTCACGATCGTGCCGGCTTTCCGCTCCACCATGTCACCCAGCACAAGGTGAATCCCGTTCAAGAGGCCCCGAACATTGACGTCGAGCATTTTCTGCCACTCGTCGACGCTTTGAGTCGTCGGATCAGCGTTGAACATGACTCCGGCATTGTTTACAAGGCAGTCCGCTTTTCCATAAGCGGACTCGGCTTCGTCAATCGCGGATCGGAAGGTATCGACATCCATGACGTCAACGGCCCGACACATCGAATTCGGCAATTGTAGCGCCTCCATCGGTTCCACGCGGCGGGCGAGGAGGAGCAGGGGGTGGCCGGCATCGGCGAACAATTTCGCGGTAGCGGCTCCGATTCCGGAGCTGGCTCCGGTGATGATGACGAGCGGTTTTTCTTCCATGCTGCTGAAATAGCAGAAAGGGGACCGGATTCAATCCGGAAAAACGAATCAACAGGGTTTGTTCGATGAACCAACCCGGTTGGTTCGAAACCGCTCACTTCTTCGGTGCGGGCGCTGGCGCAGGTGCGGGGGCCGGTTCGGCTTGGGCTTCCTCCCGCCTCGGGAGGGCCTCAAGATATTTCTTTTTCAACTCGTCGATTTTCGCCTTTTGGGCGGCGAGCTGTTTTTCGAGTTCCAGCTTTTCCGCCTCTGCTTTTTTCAAAGCTGCAGCTTTGGCGGCTTCAATTTTGGCCCGTTCGGAGATTACGGCAGGCGTTTTGGCGGCGACGTCCGAGGCTTTAACCACGGTTTCCTTGGTTTTGTCAGCCTTGCTGTAGGATTGCTTGAGAAGGTTTTCGAGCGAACCGAGTTGCTGCTTCAAGGCTGCGATTTCCTTTTCCAGTTCTTCCGGAGTTTTTTCGGGGAGAACTTTCTCCACTGCAACGGCGACCGCTTCGGCTTTGTCCGGGTCTGCGGCCACGGCAGGGTCGGAGGGAGATTCCTCTTCTTTCGGTGAGCCCACTTGAGCGGCCCCGGGATCATCGATTTCGACATCGGAGGCGACTTCTTCAATCACTTCCTCCCGCACCTCAGCCACGGCGCGGGCCGAAGCGAGTTCGAGAGCTTTTTCCAAAACCTGGGAAGTGGTGAGGGCGAGTTCTTTCGTACCCTCTTCGACGGTCTTTTTCGCTGTAGCGAGGGTTTTCTCAGCCTCCACGCGGGCGCCGGTCGCTTCTTTCAATTCAGTGCCTTTATCAGCCAGGTCTTCGACTTTTTCGTCGAGATCGACTTCCATGTCCTCGAGTTCCTCTTTTTCTTCGTGAGCTTCGAGGTTGATGGCAGCGGCCTTGTATTTTTTGACGAGAAACTCGTTGGTTTTGACTTCGAGTTTGGCCACTTCGACAGACTTTTTGGCGTCGGCTTCCTTTTTCGCGATGGCAGTGACGGCTGCGGTCGCTGCCTCCTTCTGCTTGGTCAATGTTTCGACAAGCTGGGTTGCCTTGGTCAATTCGGCACGAGTCTGGTTCAATTTTGTGTTGGTCTCGGCGAGCGACTTGTTTTTCGCATTCAAATCGTCGGTGGCAACTTTCACGGCGGCGTTGGCCTGGTCACGGGCGGCGAGGGTGTTTTTCACATTCACATCGGCAGTGGCCATTGCTTTGTTTGCATTGTCCAGATTGGCTTTGTTCGTAGCGAGAACTTTTGCGGCGTTTGTGTTTTCCGTTGTCCGCTGAGCAAACAGCTGTTTGGCCTTGGCTTGCCCGGCTTTGGCTGCGGTTTCCTTGTCTCTCCAGGGTTTGAGAGCGGCGTTGGCATCGGCCAGGGCTTTGACGGC
>JABDJT010000183.1 GCA_013003335.1 Verrucomicrobiales bacterium
CCGAAACGACGATCACACTGGAAGACCCTTCCCATCCAGCATTCAAACGCGGGCGGATTGCGTTCAACACCGCAAAGGCTTCAACGACGAAATCATTTTCCTGCGCCAGCTGTCATCCGGACGGGCATACCGATCAGCTGCTCTGGGTGTTGAAAACGCCCATCGTGACTGGCGGCAACCAGATCATGCCGCGCTCCACCATGCCGATTCGGGGACTGCGGGACACGGCCCCTTTTCACTGGGACGGCATCCCCGGTGATCCTTACGGAGGCAGCAACAGCGCCAACGTTCGCGGGCACGTCGAACCAAATGCGGATATCGACAAGCCGGAGAGCACGACCCGGCATCTCATCGATGGAGGCCTCGCTTCGACCATGTTGCGAGTCGGCGATGAAACGAAAAACGACGAGGGCAAGGCCGGGTTTTTGTCTGCAGGTGAGCGGGATGACCTGGCCAAATTTTTGTTGAATGTCACCTACCCGCCCGCACAGAAACGCGCCTATACGAATGAGTTGTCAAAGCGTGCTCAAAAAGGATTCGAACTGTTTCACATCACCGGGAATGAGGAGGGAAAACCGCAGCGCAATGTCTGCGGAAACTGCCACCGGATGCCATTCTGGGTCAGCACCAACACGCCGGGATCGGGAATGGATGCTCCGACCTGGCGCGGCGCTTACGATCGCTTTTTGATTCTCCCTCAGGGGCGGCTCAATGTAATTGATCTCGACTTTTATGAACGCGTTGCCCAGCGCGGAATTCCCGAGCGCGAAATCTGGCGTTTTTCCTGGCGTAGCAAAACTGAGTTCGATCCGGTGTGGGACATGATTCTGGAAGGAAGCACCGGGTTTTCCGGAGCGTTCGCGCGGCAGACAACGTTGAACCAATCGACGGCTTCAACAGAGGAATCGAATGAATTGCTCTCCGCTCTCGAAGCTTCCGCCCGTGAAGGCGGCGTCGTTTTGCAATGCGACGGTGTTTTGATCGAGCAGGAAAAAGGCTATCCGGTCACCTTGCAGTTTGATGGCGAAGCATACGCTGCGATTCGCGGGAGCGACGAACGATTCACCCGGGCCGACCTGATCGCGCGGGCCGGGAAAGGTAATTTCGTCGGCACCTTCACGGGCCGGCACGGCGAACATGCGGACTATGAGCACCCTCAACCTGCGCTCTGGACTCGCGGGCCGATCCACGCGCAAGTTGGCAAACAGGCGTTTCCGGTTTTGTTTGGTGAAACGAAAACGGTCAAAATCAGCGGACGACACATTCGCGAAAATGCCCGTGTGATCGTCGATGGGCATCGGGTGAATGCGGAAGTTCGGCATGGAGAGAACGAAGAGATCGAGATTGATTTTGCATCCCTGCCGCCCGCCGGGATGCACTTTCTGCAAGTCCAAAATCCAAGCGGCCTCTTCAGCAACGACTTCATTTTTCATGTCGCCGCCAGTGAATCCGATGCCGACAAACTTCGACGCGCAGCGGGCACAAACCGGCACCGGCGTGCCATCGGCACTGCCATTTCAGAAAGCAATATCGCCGAGGTGAAGCGCCTGATTCGGGATGGCGGAACCCTGAACGGTCGTCATCCGGATACCGGATCGACGCCGCTGAACGATGCGGCTTTTCACGACGAATTGGAGATCGTGAAATTTCTGCTCGACCGCGGTGCTGACGTTTCATTTACCACGCGGGACGGAACCACTTCGCTCCACACCGCTGCCTTCTTCGGTCGAACTGAAATTGTGAAGCTCCTTCTCCAACGCGGCGCTTCCATCGATACAGAGAATGGTCGCGGCGAAACGCCAATCGATATCGTATCCGGCGAATGGGATGATTCCCTCGCGGGGATTTACCGGTATTTCAATCAGGCCGGAAACCTGAAACTGGACATGGAAGCCATTCAAAAAAGCCGTTCAGAAATGGCCAGGCTCCTCAAGGAACACAAACGTTAGTTCACGAACCAACCCTGTTCGTTCATTTGCGGGATCGGAAAAAACTGGAGCGAATGGGTGTCCCGACGTAAAAGTTGCGGATCATGATTGCGAAGCTGTCCACCCCTGTCACCTCCCTGCTCATCGTGGGAGGCATTTTTCTTCTCCAACTTCCTCAAAATCTCTTCGCCGAAAACTGGCCGTCATGGCGCGGGCCGTCCCACCAGGGCAGTCGGGCAGGCGATGGCTACCCGGAAAAATGGACGCCGGACAGTGTTCTCTGGAAGGCCAAACTTCCGGGAAAAGGCGCTTCATGCCCGATCGTCTGGGAAGACCGGATTTTTGTCACGACACCTGAAAATGGAGTCGACACGGTGATCGCTTTCGATCTTGAAGGGAAGGAAATCTGGAAACGGGCGCTCGGGAAAGAACGCCCTGCCAAACACAAAAAGCTCGGCACGAGCAGCAACGCCTCGCCGGTCACCGATGGCGATGGAGTTTACGTTTATTTCAAAAGTGGAAATTTCGCGGCGCTCGAAATGGACGGAAAAGTTCGCTGGCAACGAAATTTGTCCGAGGAATTTGGCGAGCAGAAACTCTACTGGGACCAGGGTAGTTCGCCGGTCATCGTCGGCGATCTGGTCATCCTGCCCCGCCTCCACGCAGGTGATTCCTGGGTTGCCGGATTCGACAAGTCGAGCGGTGACATCAAATGGAAACAGGAGCGCAATTACAAAGTCCCTGCTGAAAATGACAACGGCTACACCACGCCGATCCCGATCAAGCACGGGGATCGCGACGCGGTTTTGGTGTGGTGTTCCGATCATGTCACGACCTATGCCGCGGATGACGGCGAGCTGCTCTGGTCGAGCGGCGGGTTCAATCCGAAGGGCAATAAGCTCTGGCCACCAATCGCCACGCCGGTTGTTTCCGGGGAGGTCGCGGTGATTCCGGTGGGGCGCGACGATCGCAAGCAGGCTGAAGTTCACGCGGTCCGCCTCGGCGGCGAAGGCGATGTCTCCGACACGCATAACATTTGGCAGACCAAAGATTTCGGCGTGTTTGTCGCCAGCCCGATCGCCTTCGACGGCCGGGTCTATCTGCTTCGGCACAAAGGCGGAGTCGTCTGTCTCGATCCCGAAACCGGAAAGCCGCACTGGGAAGCCGACTTCCCCCGCGCAGCGGATGCCTACTACGCTTCGCCCGTGATCGCCGGTGGCATCATGTATGCAGCCCGCGAAGACGGAGTCGTGTTCGCGGCACGAGTCGGTGAAAAATTTGAGCTGCTCGGCGAAAGCCAGCTGGGAGAACAAATCCTCGCGTCACCCGTCCCCTTCGACGGCCGTCTGCTCATTCGCGGCGCCGAGCATTTGTATTGCGTGGATTAAAACATCCGATTTTACGAACCAACAGGGTATGTTCGACGAACCAACCCTGTTGATTCGTTCAGCGGTTTTTCTGCCCGTTGATCCGGCGGCTCACGTTCTCGACGACGACTTTTCGGAAGCCTTCGTTTGAGATGGAATTGGCCCATTTCAGGGCGCCTTTTGGATCGCGTCCGGCTAGGCCGTGAGCCAGTCCGTTGATCGCAAAATCCCGGTCGCAGCCGTTTTCGAGCGAGTTCAGCCGATTGACGGCGTCATTGATTTGAGTGCCGCCGACACCTCCTCCCAACCGGCCGAAGGCAGCGGACATCACCGTTCCGCGGGCTTGCGGATCAGACTGGGAAAGCGCCATTTTCACGGCGTCATAGGGAGATTTGTCGAATCCGCCGCCTTCGATGAATTTGGCGATGGCCTGGCCTTTCTTCACGGGATCCTGGATTTCGTTGATCCAATCCGGAAGCACGTTTCGCGCGATCATTCGTCCTGCGAACTGAACCGTTCGATCGCGGGCGGCGCGGGCGGCGAGCTTGCTGGCTTGCTCGACTCGTTCCTTGTCGTAGTAAACACGAACAATCTCGCCGCCATCGAGCGCGATGGAAGCGATGGCGGATTCCAGGTCGTCCGGTCGCTCAAACTGGACCAGCCTCCAGCCTTCGGTATTCGGAGTTTTGGAAACGGCCATGGTTCGTCCGTCCGCGGAGTCGATCACAGTGGCAACCCGCTCGCCGTTCATGTCGGCAATGCCGCTGAGGACGAGAGAATCGGACAGGTTCAGCGTCCGGGTGAACGGAGATTTTTCAAACAGCGCATTGAAATGCTCGACGGTCACGGTTTGTGGAAGTGCGGCATCACTGCCCTTTTCCCCGGCAGCGACGCTGAAAATCACCGCGGAAAGACCGAATCCCAAGCGCCAGAACATTGTTCTCGCTCCCATCATTTCGGCACATGCTCCGCGACGTGTTCCATGATCCGCACGAAGGACGCCCCTCGATTTTTCATGTTCGGATCGACCGCCACCTTTTGTTGCCACAGCTGGCCAACGGCCCCTTTTTGTTGCGGACTCATCCCGCCCATGCGGCGATCGACGTAGCTTTGATGAAGTTTGTGCGATTCCTCGGCGTTGCGGCCCGCGCCGGGGTTGTATCCTTTGGGCAGTTCCCGCGTGTCGATTTTTTTCAGCATGGCGACGCGTTCCTGCGGCACGCCATGAGCAGGTCCGCCCCCTGAACTCTGCGCCCGGGCTTTTGCCGCTGCTTGCTGGGCACGAGCCTGGGATTTGAATTTCAGACGCTGCGCGGTGCTCTTGATTCGCTCCCTGTCGTATCGAATCCGAACGACTTCCCCGGATTCGAAAGCGATGGCGGCGACGGCCACTTCAAGGTCATTCAAACCGGTGAACTCAACCATTTTCCAACCGCGCTCGTTCGGCGTTTCGGAAATCGCGATGGACTGGCCGTCCTCCGTATCGATCAGCGTGGCGACGGGTTTTCCATCAAGCTGAGCGACGCCGGTGAGGACGAGTGTGTCGGAAAGATTCAGGGTTCGGGTGAAAGGCGACTTTTCAAAAAGCGCCTGAAAATGTTCGAGCGAAGGCGGAGTTGGCAGGACATGCACGTTTTCCGGTTCGCCTGCCGTCAGCCCGGCTGTCGCGGAAAAAAAGGCCACGGCAAAAAGACAGGCCAGCCGCCATCGCTGGAACGCGGTCCCCGTCATCTTTTCAATTCAACGCTTTCGACCACCAGCCCCGCGTCCACTTTCACGGTTTGCACCCAGAGCCAGTCGATCTCGTGCCCGACCGGTGAGGAGGGAAATCGTTTTCGGGTCGGCTTGAAATCTTCCAGGCTGAGGTCCAGCTCGAATCGCCCGTCCTTGTTCGGCGTCGCTTTGATCCCACCGGGCAGCGAGTATTTTCCAACAAAACCGCCCCGTCTCCGATTTGTCCCGAATCCCAGGTGAATCGATTCCGCGCGATCGATTTTTCCGCGAACGACGACCCGTGTGCCGCCAGCCAATCGCACGGGCGGCAGCGTCCCCTTCGATGGATCCAGCACTGCCGAATAGAGCAACACCGGCGTGACAGGATCGTTCGTGTCGCCTTTCCACAAATGCGGTATGGCACGAAGTCCCGCAGGCTGCGGTTCCCATCGGCCCTGAAGTTGATCCCGCGGCAACTGGCTTTTCCACGTCTCGACAAATGCCCGGCGTGGGGCGGCGGAAAATTCGGTGTTCCGCTCCAGCGCGGCGACCACCACTTGATCCGCGGCGACTTCCTCGACCTGGCCATCGGCAAGGCGCGTCACACGGACAAGGCCTTCGTTCACCACGAACCGCGCCGAAAATTCATCCGCCTTCACATTAAACTGGGTCCCCAACACCTCCGCCTCGGCCGAAGGCGTGATCACTCGCAGGGGGCGGCCTGCCGGTTGTTTCGCGGCATCGATCGAAAGCTGGCCCTCGCGAACACGGATCACTTTTTGCCCCTCGATCACCGAAACCGTAACTGCCGATTGCCCCGCCAAAGAAAGCGACGTGCCGTCGGAAAATTCCAGTTCCGCCCACGAATCCGGGGTGAGGGCCTCGAG
>JABDJT010000213.1 GCA_013003335.1 Verrucomicrobiales bacterium
TTCTCGGAAGAGCTCGACGCCCCGAAACTCGTTCAGCTTTTGAACGAATACCTCGGACCGCTCACCGACATCCTGACTTACAACGGCGGCACCCTCGACAAGTATATTGGCGATGCCGTCGTCGCCATGTTCGGCGCGCCGCTCCCCTACGAAGATCATGCCCTCCGGGCCTGCCTCACGGCCATCGAAATGCAGAAAAAACAGGCCGAGCTTCGGGAAAAATGGAAGAAAGACGGCGATTGGCCGAAGGTCGTTCCGCGCATGCAAACACGGATCGGGCTGAATACGGGCGAGGCCGTGATCGGAAACATGGGCTCACCCCGGCGCTTCAACTACACCATGATGGGCGACAGCGTGAACCTCGCCGCCCGTTGCGAGAGCGGAGCCAAATCCTTCGGCGTCTACACGATGGTCACGGAGATGACCCACGACCATGCCCGGAAGACTTCTCCCGATCAAATTGCCTTCCGGTTTTTGCAGAAACTGATCGTCAAAGGCCGCAGCGAACCCGCAGGCATGTACGAAATCGTCGGATTGAAATCAGAATTGCCGCAGGAAACCGCCGATTGCCTCGGTCTTTTTGAAGCCGGTATGGAGAAATACCTCGCCCGCGATTTCGATGCCGCCCGTGCCAAATTTCAGCAATCCGCCGAACGGGAGGCGTTTCAGCCGGGCGATTCGAGTCTCGACATCGAAACCAACCCCAGCCTCGTCATGATCGAGCGCTGCCGCGAAATGGCGATCGCCCCGCCCGCGGAAGATTGGGACGGGGTGTACGTGATGAAAACGAAGTAACAGGGTTCGTTCGCCGAACAGATACTGTTTGATCGTTTTGCGTCCGTGCCGAAGATTCCGCCGTGCCGAAATCACCGGAATATCATCTCGCGTACGTCTTCGAACGATTCCCGTCGTTCACGCAGACGTTTTGTGTCCGTGAGATTCTGGAACTGGAACGGCAGGGCCTTCGGCCGCTGATTTTCTCGATCCGCGACACGCGGGAGGAAACACCACGCAATTTTCCGGACGAGCTCTACGAGCGGGTGATTTTCCTGCCGCCGGAAAAGGAGCTGGTCGAGGAAGTGAAACAGCTCAAGGCCGACGAAAAGCTGCCGCAATCGATCGTGCTGACGCTGCGGCACTGGAAGGAAAAGGAGGACGGCCGCGACAAGGTTCGGGTCTATGAGGCGGCGTGGATCGGGCTGAAAATGATCGAGCACGGCGTGCGGCATTCCCATTCCCATTTTGCCGGCGTCGGCGCCCGGACGGGCTGGTGGCTGAAATTTTTCTACGATTTCACCTTTTCCTTCACCGGCCACGCCAACGATCTCTGGTGTCCGGATGACTTCGCGTTGTCGCGCGGGCAGCTCTTTCGCGATGCCTCGCTGATCGTGACCGTGAGCGACTACACCGTCCGCGATTTGAACGACCGATTCCCGTTCGCGAAGGCGAAAACGAAACGCGTCTACAACGGTCTGAATCTCGCGCCCTTCCAGGCTGCGGCGGACCGGCGTGATTTTCAGCAGGTCTGGTCGGGAAACGAAAAGCCGCCGCTGATTTTTTCGGTGGGTCGCCTGATCGAAAAGAAAGGATTCGACGATTTAATACGCGCCTGCGCGAAGATTTCCGATCTCGATTTTCGCTGCGTGATCGTTGGTGACGGGCCGATGGAGGAGGAATTACAGGCCCTGATTGACGAATTCGATCTCGGAGGAAAAGTCGAGCTGGCCGGGCCGAAATCACAGGAGGAAATCATCGATTTCCTCGCTGAGACGGCGGTATTCGCGCTGCCCTGCGTGACGGAACACGACGGTGGAAAAGACAACCTGCCGACGGTGATCATGGAAGCGATGGGAGCGGGTGTGGTCTGCGCCTCGACGATTCTCGCCGGTGTGCCGGAAATGATCATCGATGGCGAGACCGGCCGACTGGTCCCCGAGCGCGAGCCGGAGAAGTTTGCCGGAATTTTGCGGGAGCTGCTGTCGAATCCCGAACAATGCGAACAAATGGGTCGCGCCGGGAAACGACTCGCCGAAGAAATTTTCGCGAAAGAAGCGACCGCGAAACAGCTGCGGCGGTATCTCGTCGGGCGCGGGCTGGTGAATTACGATACGGAGTTGGTGCAGGACGATCCGGCTCTGCGCTGGCGGTACTTGCGGCAAAAGATCTGGCGATTTTTCCGTCTTTTCCGGCGGGTGAAAAAAGATCGCGTGGGGTAGGGGGGCGGCTGAGTCGCGAATCCACCCTTCGTGCCATGTTGCCCCGATAGCCGCCGGTGATAGAATTCGGGATGAACCGCCACTTGCTCGCCGCGCTCTCCGGCGCTTTTCTTCTTTCCGCTTTCGCCAATGCCGCCGAAAAGCCAAACGTCGTCATTTTCCTGACCGACGACCAGGGCTGGGGCGATCTTTCGCTGAACGGGAACTCGAATCTCGAAACGCCGCACATCGATTCCCTGGCGAAGGACGGGGCGATGTTCGAGCGCTTTTACGTGCAGCCGGTTTGTTCACCGACGCGGGCGGAATTCCTCACGGGACGGTATCACCCGCGCACCGGGGTGTATTCCACCTCGGCGGGCGGCGAACGGCTGGACCTCGATGAAACGACGATTGCCGATGTCTTCCAGGCGGCCGGATACAAAACCGGAGCCTATGGAAAATGGCACAACGGCATGCAGTTTCCCTATCACCCGAACGCCCGCGGATTCGATGATTTTTACGGCTTCTGCTCCGGCCACTGGGGTGATTATTTTTCGCCGATGCTGGAGCACAACAACCAAATCGTGACCGGTGAAGGCTTCTGCATCGATGATTTCACGAACCAGGCGATGGACTTCATGGAAGCCGCGGGGGACTCGCCGTTCTTCGTCTATCTGCCCTGCAACACGCCCCATTCGCCAATGCAGGTGCCGGACAAATACTGGGAGGAGTTCAAGGACAAGGAACTGGAATTGCACAATCGCGACCCGAAAAAAGAGGTCGACCTGCATCTCCGCTGCGCGCTCGCGATGTGCGAGAACATCGATGACAACGTCGGTCGGGTGTTGAAAAAACTGGATGACCTGGGCGAAACGGAAAACACGATCGTCCTGTTTTTTCACGACAACGGCCCCAACGGCGTGCGCTGGAACGGCGATATGAAGGGGAAAAAGGGCTCAACCGATGAAGGCGGGGTGCGTTCCCCGCTGCTGGTGAAATGGCCCGCGAAAATCAAGCCGGGAACGGTCGTAAAACACAGCAGTGCC
>JABDJT010000216.1 GCA_013003335.1 Verrucomicrobiales bacterium
TACATGGACGGGATGTGGGACTCGATATTTTCGTTCGACAGGGGCCGCTATTTTAAGAAACGGCCGCAACACCGGAGATTCCCGGTCACGGTTGCCTTTGGGGCCCCTCAGAAACCGGAAGAAGCGACCGTCGCCTGGGCCCATCAGGCGATCCTCGATCTTTCTGCATTGGCTTTTGCAAACCGGACGAAGAAACTGCGGGAACCACTCGAAATCGCGCTGATTCGGGCCTTAAAGCGCGGCCCGTGGCGGACGATGTTTGTCGAGCACGGGAAAAGTATCCGGCGAATGAAGCGGTCCCAGGTGCTTGGCACCGCCATCGCTCTTGCCCGCCGCTGGATCAAGTATCCACTCGATGAACAGGAAAAACGGATCGCCGTTTTGCTGCCTGCCGGACCGGCACCGGCCATGATCAATCTCGGGCTCGTGCTGATCGGAAAAACGCCGGTCAACGTTCCCTTCGAACTGATCGACGACGATTTGGCCGTGGCCGGATTTTCGAGAACCCTGAATGACATCGGTGTGCGAACGGTGATCACATCGAAAGTGTTCGTCCCGCGCCTCGCTGACGTCTGGGAAGCGGAGGAAGGACGGTTCATTGACATGACTAAAGAAATCCGGGCCGCCGGATCGGTCCGTGTCCTTCTCGAGCGCATTCGGGCCTGGATTGAGCCGCTCTTTGTGACCAGATGGCGCCTCAGCCTGAGTGAAAATGCCCGCGACGGCGAACAGGACGAAGCGATCGGGCTCGTCGCAGACGTCACGCGCCCCGCCGTTTTCCTGACCGGCCTGGAAGTTCAGAAAAATGCAGCTCAGGTGCTGGCTGGGAATTTTCTCAATGCCGATGACCGGGTTTTCAGCGACCTGCCGCTCAACAAACCGGAGGGCGTCCAGCTGGGTCTCTGGGCCCCGCTCTTGAGCGGAAAAGGAACCGTCATCAATCGGTCTTTTCAGAAAAAACTTACCCCGGGTGAGATCGAGTCCGTCGCGACTGCGGAAAATGCAGATGTCATCGCCATCGATCACGCTGGATTCGAGCAAATCCTGGAAGACCGAAGCGCCTGGAACCGGAATGCGGAAGCGTCCAACCCCTGGATCGCCCTGTTCGGGCGGAATTATGACCCAGCGCGGGTTGAGGAACTGGAAAAACTGGCCGGAATGCCGGTGTGCCGGGGATGGGGATCCAACGTGATTGGCCAGGTGGTCGCCATGAGCCTGCCCCATCCCAACGTCGGCGAAATCCGGCCACCATTCGAGGAACAGGTCGGGTACGACCCAAAAGCCGTGGGCAGACTCCTGCCGGGGATCACAGCCCGAATCGATCGCGAACCCGCCCAACTGACCGAATGCGGCGACCTTTCCCTGCATGCTCCGCTTGCCTTTGCGCGAAAAGTTCTCAATCCAAATCATTCGGAGGAAGACTCTGAAAATGAGGATATCCCGCCAAAGAAGCCCACCCCTCCCCTTACCCCTTCGGAGAACTGCGAAATGCGAATCGACCCTGTTGAACTGACGAACCAACCCTGTTGGATCGTGGTGGCTGACCGGGCGCGGTTTGCCCGGAACGGACTCCTGTTTTTGGACGAAGAGGCGGCTCCCTGAAATTTTAAAAAACCGCTTGCCGCTTTGCCGGAGCAGTGGCACTTTCCCCGCCCCTCAAATTCGAGGGGATTTTCTTTCTGAATCAACCTTCTGAAACGATGGCTTACGCAGTAATCAAGACCGGCGGCAAACAGTACCGCGTGGAAAAAGGCGACAAAATCGACGTTGAAAAAATCGACGCCGAAGTTGGCGACTCGGTGACATTTGACGAGGTGCTGCTTTCCGGCGAAGGCGACAAAGTCAAGGTCGGCACGCCCTTCATCGACGGTGCTTCCGTGAAAGCCAAGGTCGTGGACCAGTTTCGCGACAAGAAGGTCATTGCCTTCAAATTCAAGCGTCGCAAAGGCCATCACAAAACCAAAGGCCATCGGCGTCACCTGACACGGCTGGAAATCCAGTCGGTTTAATTGTAGATTTTCATTTCAAACTATTTCACGTCATGGCTCACAAAAAGGGACAGGGAAGCGTTAAGAACGGTCGCGACAGCAACAGCAAACGTCGCGGTGTGAAAAAATTCGGCGGCGAGCACGTCGTGGCCGGGAACATCATCATTCGCCAATGCGGCACGAAATGGCATCCCGGGCAAAACGTCGGTCTGGGTCGCGATTACACGATCTACTCGTTGGTGGACGGCACGGTTCGCTTTGATCGCGACGGCCGTCGTGTGAATGTGGACAACGTTGAGGCCTGACTTTTCCGGCCTGACCGCCCGGCAATTCAAAACGGGACAATGCCATGCTGCATGTCGTCCTGATTGAGCCCGAGATTCCTCCCAACACGGGAAATATCGGACGGCTGTGTCTCGCGACCGGTTCTGTTCTCCACCTCGTTGGCCCACTCGGTTTTTCCCTGGACGAAAAATCCCTGAGGCGGGCCGGTCTCGATTACTGGAAGGACGTTGAGTTGCGCCTTTGGGACCGGTTTGAAGACCTCGAAGCGGAAGCCGGGAAAGCGGAATCATCCGCTGAATTCTACTTTCTCACTACCAAAACCGATTATCCTTACTGGAACGCCAAATTCACAGACGGTGACTATCTCGTCTTCGGATCTGAGACACGCGGTATCCCTGAAAGCCTGCTAAAACGACACTCGGAGAATTGTCTGACCATTCCCCAGGAATCAGGACGCAGCCTGAACCTGGCGACGTCCGTGGGAATCGTTTTGTTTGAAGCAGTTAGGCAACAAAATGCATCCTTCTGAATTCCGGTTCTATCTGGCTCGATTGTGCGATTCTATAGGAGGTTTTGTTACACTGTCCGCTGATTTGGCTTGTCCAAAAATTCGAAATTCGGTAACAACCGTTCTTCCGACCACACACACGACACACGACAACGACCAAACGAGAAGGGGGTACTATGGCGCCACGACCCAATTACGGCATTACCCGCATTGATCAGCCAGAAAAGAAAAATCACGGTTTTTACGTTCGAATCACCCACAAAGGTAAGACTCAGCAAAAGTATTTCCCGGACAAATCCTGCGGCAGCAAAACCAAGGCTCTCAAGGCCGCCCGGGAATATCGCGATGGCCTGGTGGCCAAGCTTCCCAAATACAAGCAGGCAGCCGCCGCCCGCAAAAAACGGAAGATCAAGCGCAGCGGGGTCGTGGGTGTGACCCATGTTGTCTCCCAGAGCGCCAAGGGAAAAGTCTACGAGTACTGGCAGGCTGCCTGGGTGGACAAGACCGGAAAGCGCAAAACGGCCAAATTTTCAATCGATCGCTACGGGAACAAAAAAGCACTGGAGATGGCGAAAAAGGCGCGCAAAGAGGCGCCGCGTGGGTGAACTCGATTTACCGGGTCACTCCCAATAATTCTCCAGGTTCTAAGTGCTTGCCTTTGGATTTCCCCCCCTTCCATTCCAAACAGGGTTTCAGTTGCAGCGGAGAAAGATCGCGATTAAAAGCCGAAGCGAATTCAACCACAATCTCCCAATGAAAGTTGTCATTCTATGTGGCGGGCAGGGAACTCGGCTTAGAGAAGAAACCGAATATCGCCCGAAACCGATGGTTCCAATCGGAGGGCGGCCGATGCTGTGGCATATCATGAAATATTATGCCCATTTTGGCCACAAACAGTTCATTCTCTGCCTGGGCTACAAAGGGGAATTCATCAAGGATTACTTCCGGAACTATCACTGGAATACCAGTGACGTGACACTCAAACTCGGCTCGAATCCAGAGATTCACTATCATACAAGCCATGATGAAGATGATTGGGAAGTGACACTGCTTGACACTGGGGAGGAAACGATGACTGGCGGGCGTCTTCGAAGGTCTTTAGAATACGTAGGCGATGAAACGTTTATGCTGACTTACGGGGATGGGCTTTCAAATGTCGACTTACATGCTCTTGTAAAATCTCACCATGACGCAAACGTTACAGCGACTCTTACGGCAGTTCAGCCGGCTGGCAGATTCGGTGAATTGGGGTTAGATGGAAATTTGATCACCGGCTTTAGTGAGAAGCCCGAAAGTGACACCTCGCCAGTAAATGGCGGTTTCTTTGTGATGGAGCCGGAAATAGGAGAAGTTCTCGAATCAGACTCGACGATTCTCGAACGCGAGCCCCTCGAACTTTTGGCAGGAGATCGAAAGCTCGCTGCCTATTCCCATACAGGGTTCTGGCAGTGCATGGATACATTCAGGGAACAACAAATGTTGGAAAGTTTGTGGGCGAAAGACGCGGCTCCGTGGAAGCTGTGGGACGAACCGGTGTGAGAAATTGCATGAATTTTGACGGGATTTACGATTCAAAACGCGTCCTGATCACAGGACACACCGGATTCAAGGGATCGTGGCTTTCTCTGTGGCTGAATTTTCTCGGTGCCAAAGTTGAAGGTATCGCCCTGAATCCCGAGCCTCATTCACGTCGGCTCTACGACACAGTCCAACCATCGATATCCAAGGATCATAGGTTTGATATCCTCGAAGCCGAAGAGGTGAGGCAAATTGTGAGAGTGTTCCAACCTGATTTTGTGTTCCATCTGGCAGCCCAGCCTCTGGTTATTGAATCCTATCGCGATCCAATCGGGACGGTCAAAACCAATGTCATCGGCACGGTAAATCTGCTGGACGCGATTCGACAGGAAGCGCCCCAAGCCCATGCCGTGATCGTGACAACTGACAAAGTTTATGAAAATTTAGATTGGGCTTACCCCTACAGGGAGCCGGATCGGCTGGGTGGGCATGATGTTTATGCTGCCAGCAAAGCCGCCACGGAGATTCTGACTACTGCCTTTCGAAAATCCTTTTTTGAAACCCCAGAAACACCGGGAAAAATCGCTACGGCACGTGGAGGGAATGTCATCGGCGGCGGAGATTATGCGCCCGATCGTATATTCCCGGACGTGATTCGGGCGCTTTCAGCGAATCGGCAGGTGAAAGTAAGAAATCCGAACGCAACCCGACCATGGCAACACGTGCTGGATTGCCTTTCAGGCTACCTCACGCTGGGCACATGGCTGGAATCGAATCAGGACTCAAACCCGCGATCTACTCCCCGGGCTTTTAATTTCGGGCCAACTCCAGATTGTGAGCGGACGGTTCAGGATCTCGTTGAAGAAATCCTTAAATCCTGGAACGGATCATGGTCAAACATCGCAAACTCAAATCTACACGAGGCTTCGCGCCTTAGGATTGCGATTGACTTGGCGGAATCTGAGCTGAATTGGAGACCTGTTTGGGGTTTTTCCGAAACCGTGGCTCAGACGGTTCAGTGGTATCGAGGTGACCATGACAATTTTTCTACAAACGACTTGAAAGAATTGATGGTAAGTCAGATTAAAGCGTTTTCCGATTCAAACAATCAGCAATAAAAGGATGCCTTCGTTTCCTCAAGCGACATCTGTGTCCACCTGCCTTTCCTGTTCCTGCGACAAGTTGGAACTGGTGTTAGATTTGGGAGTTCACCCCCTCGCTAACAACCTGCTCACGTTGGGTGACCTTGAGAAAGATGAGCCGAAATTTCCTCTGGGATTGCAGGTTTGCCAGGAGTGTTGGTTGATGCAACTCACGCATTTGGTTCCGGCTGTTGACCTTTTCACCGATTATTTCTATTTCAGTTCATTTTCGGGAACGATGCTGGATCATGCCAGACGGGCTGTCGAAGTGTATCAAACCGATTTTGAACTGACTGAAGACAGTTTTGTGGTCGAGATCGCAAGCAATGACGGATATTTGCTGAAAAATTTTGTCGCTGCGGGAATTCCGTGTCTTGGGATTGAACCCGCCGGAAATGTGGCCAAAGTCGCCCGAGAAGCAGGGGTGGAAACCGTTGAACGGTTTTTTAATTCTGAGTCTGCCTCAGAGATTTGTTCGGGTTACCAATTGGCCGACTTGATACTCGGTAACAATGTTTTCGCCCATGTACCGGACACCAATGATTTTATCGCAGGAGTTAAAACCCTGCTGGCACCGGAAGGTCACATTGTTTTCGAATTTCCTTATGCATTGGATTTTCTCGAAAAGTCAGAATTCGACACGATCTATCACGAACATGTTTTTTACTTCAGTCTAACCGCTCTGATTCCATTGTTTAGCCGCCATGGCCTGTCTATCACAAACGTTGAGCGACTTTCGATTCATGGGGGTTCACTTCGATTGACAGCTCGTCATGAAGGAGTCCAAGTGCCTTCGAAAGTTGTTGCATCGCTTGTTGCAGAAGAACGTGAGGCAGGATTGACAGATCCGGGTCGATATCATCAGTTCGGTGAAGCTGTTGATGAAATAAAAAAGACTTTGACAGGGTTGTTGGCTGATTTGAAAGCGGGTGGCCAATCGATTGCAGCCTACGGCGCCTCTGCAAAAGGATCCACTCTCCTTAACTTCAGCGGAATCGGTAAAGATTTAATCGATTTTGTAGTGGACCGCAGCAATTACAAACAGGGCAAGTTCACGCCCGGCTCCCATTTACCGATACTGCCTGCGGAAGCTCTCGCCGAAAAGCAACCAGACTACGCACTTCTTCTTACGTGGAATTTTGCAGAAGAGATCCTAAATCAACAGAGTGAGTTCACTGCTGCTGGCGGGAAATTTGTGGCGCCAATTCCAACTCCGAGAATTTTGGATGGATCCAAAAACTGAGCATGGAATTTCAAAACGGAAAGACTCTAACAGAAGTGGTTCTTATCACCCTCAAAACTCATGGTGATCACCGTGGTTCATTCACCCGTACGTATTGTCAGAATGAGTTTCATTCGGCGGGATTGCCAACCAACTGGGTACAGTGCAATCATACCATCACCAAGAGAACTGGAACGATTCGTGGCATGCACTGGCAGACAGCCCCAAAGGCAGAAGGCAAACTGATTCGCTGTCTAAAAGGGGTAGTTTTTGATGTCGCGGTTGACATTCGGCCTGACTCTCCGACCTACGGATGTTGGGAAGCATTCGAGCTTGCTGGAGAGAGTCTCAATCAACTGTTCATTCCGCGAGGGTTCGCTCATGGCTTTCAATGTTTGACGGATGACTGTCATTTGTTCTACCAAATGACAGAGTTTTATGCCCCACGCTGGGCGAAAGGTTTTCGCTGGGATTGTGCCGAAGTGGCTATAGAGTGGCCTCACTCCGCACAGGACTTATCACAGCGGGACAAATCACTACCAACTCTTCCCGAGACCCATTGAAAGTTGTCGTGACAGGTGCAACTGGTTTCATTGGATCAGCATTGTTATCGGAATTGGTCCACCGTGGCCATGAGGTGATTTCTTTATACCGGCCGAAAGGGCAACAAGCCGTCCAACGAGCTGACGTTACATGGGTGTCTGGGGAGTTGGACAAAAAATCGGCGATTACTATTTCAAAGTTTTCACCAGATGCATGCATTCATACGGC
>JABDJT010000228.1 GCA_013003335.1 Verrucomicrobiales bacterium
CGAATTTTTTCAATAACTAAAATCATTTTTAATAATTTAAGTCAAATTTGAGAAATTCGAATCGCCCCTGAATTTCGAATGAAAAGGGTCTGTTCGCCAAACCAACCCCGTTGGTTCGTTCCGCCTCACTCGAAGACGATCTCGTCGTCCCCTTCTCCCCGCGAAACGCGGATCGTCTTGCCCTTTAATCCGGGCGACTGCGCCAGCCAGCGGGCCAGCGGAAGGGTGACCGTTTCCTCGATGGCCCGCTGCAACGGCCTCGCGCCGTAAACCGGATCAAATCCGCGCTCTGCCAGGAACCGGCAGACTTCGTCGTCGATTTCCAGATCCAGCTTTTTCGCCGCGAGGCCTTCCCGGTCGGCAATTTCGTTCAGCTCTTTTCGCGTGATCAGCTCAATCGCTTCGCGGTTCAACGGGCTGAAATAGACCACTTGGTCGATCCGATTGAAAAACTCCGGGCGGAAGAAATTCAGGACAGCCGACCGGTCGACTTCGCCAACGGTTGTTTCGCCACCGGGTGAAAATCCGAGATTTCCGCTCGAACCGGCCCCGAGATTCGACGTCATCACGATCAGGGAGCTTTGAAAGGACGTCAGGCGACCGAGCGAATCGGTCAGCCTCCCTTCTTCGAACACGTTCAAAAACACGTCGAACACCTCGTCGCTGGCCTTCTCGATTTCGTCGAGCAGCAGCACGGAAAAAGAGTTGGCCCGCATTTTTCGGATCAGGTCGGACGGCTCGCCGGCAGCGGTCCCGAGCAGGCGCTGCGCCGCGTCGTATCCGGCGTATTCGCTCATGTCCAGCCGGATGATCCGCTCCTTTTCCGGTCGTTTCGGAAACAGGAAATCTCCCAGCAATCGCACCAGTTGGGTTTTCCCGACCCCGGTCGGCCCGCAGAACAGCAGCACGCCGATCGGGCGGTTCGGATCATTCAGCCCGGCGGAAAATTTCGCGACCAAACGGCACACCGTCTCCACGGCGGGATCCTGCGCGATCAGCTTTTCCTGGAACTGATCCACGATCGCCCCGTATTCCAGCGCCCGGCTGTCCCGCACAAGAAAATCCGGCAAACCGGTCGTTTCGGAAAACCCGTCCTCGACCGTGCGGGCCGTGATTTCCGGTCGTTTCGAGTGGGGTGCCCGGTCCACGAGATTGCCCATGAACTGGATCACTTTCCCGGGGAACGCGACATACGGCTGAAATCGCGCGAACAGGTCATGGGTCCGCTCCGCCGCCGTGGCTCCGAACGCCACCTTGTCATTTTGCGTAAAAAAGTCGGCCGCCCGGGTCACGATCTTCTTCGATTGATCGGGGGTGAATTTCTGGAGTTTCATCACCTGCATCCGGTCGATCAGCCCCGGAAGCACGCGATCCAGCGCGTCGATCTCGGTCGGCGTCGCCTCGGCCACGATGCGCAGTTCGCCGCTTTCCAGGTAGGGTACGAGAAACGCTGCCAGGCTGGATTCCGGGGTCGATCCGCCGAGCCGGGTCAGCTCCATCAGGTTTTCAATACACAACACGCCGGGTATGCTGCTGATTCGCGCGATGACTTCCTCGAGCCGTTCCTGCCACTGACCCAGCCAACGCATCCCCGCGACCAGCCGCGAACCGCTCGTCATCCAAAACCGGCGCGGTTTTTCCCCGCCGCCCGTGTTCCACGCCCGTTCCAACCGGCGGGCCGCATCGATCAAAACCGCCGTCTTTCCGCATCCGGACTCGCCGACGAGGCAGACGCTCGACGAATCCTCGCTCAGCAGCCGAACGAGTTCGTTGACCTCCCGCTCGCGCTCCCACGTTTTCGAAACGCGCCGGAATCCACCTGCGCCGAGATGATCCGCAACGTCCGGCAATGGTTTGAGGCGTTGCTCCCACGGGTCGGGCCCTTCGCTGCTTTCCTTCAGCGTCACGCTGATCTGGTCGAGCTTGATTTCCCCCGGCGGCAAAAATCGCGAGAGTTCCGCCGGCGTTTTACCGGACAACTGCCGCTGCGCGATGTGGATCGCCAGCTGCTGAAAACTGTCCTCGCGGTGATAATCGAAAAACACGCCGAGCGTCGGTAAAAACGCGACCGGCGATCCGGCCTCGCGTTTCCCGGTGATGCACGGCAGCCGGAACCGGACGGCCTCCCGGCACGGGAAGGTGCGCGGCGAGATGTTGTATTCCGGCAACACGCTGAATTTCAACACCCGCAGTTTCGGATCAAAAAAATCGGGATCAAACAGCCGCCAGTTCTCTGCCTTCGTGAGGTAGGCGAGGTACTCTTTCAGTTGGGTGACGGCATCCTTTTTCGAATCCGCAGTCACCACCGCTTCGGTGTACCCGTCATCCACCATTCGCACAGTAATCGTGTCCGGCGCGCTCTGCCAGGTGCAGATGGGAAAACGGAAAACCTTCGCCATTTGCCGAAACTAGCACGGCTACTCGACCGGCGAAACCAGCGTCCCGATCGATTCGATCGTCGCTTCGATTTTGTCACCTGATTTCAGGTAGGTCGCCGTCGTCGCCCCGACTCCGGCAGCCGTGCCGGTCGAAATCATGTCGCCGCGCTCCAGCGTTACGAAGCTGGAAATGAATTCGATCACCGCCGCGACCGGGAAAATCTGCTGCGCGGTCGAGGCTTCCTGGAAAATCTCGCCATTCACCGACAATTTCATATCCAGACATTGCGGTTCAGTCAGGGTTTCGGCGGACGCGATGCACGGTCCGCACGGGCAGGACGAGTCGTGCCACTTCCCGTGCAGCCAGTCGAAAAATCCGTCTCTCGAACGCTCCGTGCGATTCGGGTTGGGGCGGAATTGCCGGTCGGAGATGTCGTTGAACACCGTGTAACCCGCCACGTGATCGAGCGCGTCCGCCTCGGAAATTCCCTTCCCACCTTTCCCGATCACGACGCCGAGTTCCAATTCCCAGTCGATGTGATCCGGCGAGACAGCCGGAATTTTCACCGGTGCCCCGGCTCCGATCAGCGTAGTCGTCGGCGGTTTCATGAACACGTAGGGAAACGTTTCCGCCCGCTCCGCCGCAATTCCGCCGCCTTCCTCGATGTGCGCCGCGTAATTTCCCGCCAGCAAAAACAACTTCTTTGGCTCCGGATTCGGGACGTGCAGAGTGACCGACTCCACCGGCAATGACGGCAAATCCGCCAGAGAATTCGCCCAGTCCGCGTGCCCTCCACCCGGCAGAAAATCGAGCAAATCCGTCGAAGGCGGTTCCGCAAAAGGCCGAACGGCGTTGTCCTCAAACAGACCAATCTGGATCGTGTCAGGCGTGGAGTTTTCAGAAAAGCGGCAAAGTCTCATGGCCCGGAGTTTCGACAAAAGGCGGAAACGAATCAACACTGTTCACACCCCCCCATTTCGAATGTTTCGGCTCAGATCAAGCGGGCCTTGAATGAGAATCATCAAAACTACGAAGAATTCTTTCGTTTCACACGCCGAATCACAATTGAAATAAGGAAAACCAGAACAACTACCGCAAGGAGCAATGTCCAGATGAACGTCTTGTCATCATTTTGAGGATCCTGATCAATCTGTGAAGATTTTCCTGAATCTTTTTCACTGCCTTGCGACGTCGAAGACTTTCCATCTTGCGTCAACCGAACTTCGATCTTCTTTCGGGTTTCAGCCGCGATTTCTGCAAGGCCTCTGTTCGTAGGGCCCAGACCTTTGAGTTCGGACTCTTCGTATGTTTTTAGAACGGGGAAATCGCTTTGGTCGCCCAAGTCGGCCAACAGATGCATACATTCAGCCAGGCGTAAGCATTTCAAGAAACGCGTTCTTTCCATCGGTGTCCGCTTACCTCCCCCAAATCCATCAGGGTCAGGATCGCTGAATG
>JABDJT010000230.1 GCA_013003335.1 Verrucomicrobiales bacterium
GGATTGGAATGGCGTGCAGACTTCGGTGCTGCACCACCGGCATCACTTCGGCGCCGTGCCGAAGCCTGTCAGTCCATATGTCGTTCCGGGTGATCCGGACAGCGGGGTGTTGCCGAGAATTTCTGCCGAAGATCCGGGCGAGCGATTTTCCGGCGACAAGAAAGTCCAGGCCTACTGTTTCCGCATGTGCTTGACGAATGATCCGGAAAACCGGATTCCGTTTTCCGAGCCACCCGGGTATGACGCCAAGCAGTATGAATTGCTCGCGCGGATTTACGAAGCGGGCTGGCGCGAGACCTTCGGGAAATTCGATCCAATCCCGAATCACAAAACCGACACGAACAATCACGGCCCGATGAGCACGGACAACATCGGGATGAATTACGATTACCCCGAAGCCAGCTACGAGCGGCGCAAGGAGATCATCAAGGAACACGAGACCTACCAGAAAGGCTGGCTCTGGTGGCACGTGACCGATCCGCGTGTGCCAAAAGATATCCAGGAAAAAATGAAAACCTGGGGACTGCCGAAGGATGAATTCACCGACAATGGCAACTGGTCGCACCAGCTCTACATCCGCGAAGCGCGCCGGATGATCGGGAAATTCGTGATGACGGAGAACGAGCTTCTGCAACGCGAAGAAACGCCCGAAAGCGTCGGCATGGGCAGTTATACGATCGATTCGCACAACGTGCAGCGCTACATCAAGCCGGACGGATTCGTGCAAAACGAGGGCGATATCGGCGTGAGATGTCCGCCCTACAAAATCGCCTACGGCTCGCTCGTGCCGAAAAAAGAGCAATGCGAAAACCTGCTCGTCCCCGTCTGCGTGAGCAGTTCGCACATCGCATTCGGCTCGATCCGGATGGAGCCGGTTTTCATGATTCTCGGTCAAAGTTCCGCGACTGCCGCGAGCATGGCGATCGACGAAGGCATCGCTGTTCAGGATGTGTCGTACGAAAAACTTCGCGAGCGTCTGCTGGCCGACGGTCAGGTTCTCGAATACGACAGCCCCGTCAAAAACCGGACCTTCACCCGGATCGATCCGCGCAAGCTCGACGGCATTGTGATCGACGACGAGCAGGCGAAAACCGAGGGCTTTTGGAAAGGCAGCACCAGTTCGGGCAGCTACATCGGCTACGGCTACAAGCACGACGACAGAAAAGCCGACGGGAATGCCAAAGTGATTTTTGAGGCGAAGCTGCCCAAGCCGGGCACCTACGAAGTGCGATTCGGATATACCCAGAATTCAAACCGCGCCAGCAACGTGCCCGTGACTGTCCATCACAAAGGTGGCGAAAAAACCGTCACCGTGAACGAGACGAAGGCGCCGGAGTTGGACAAAGCGTTCGTGTCACTCGGTAAATTTGAATTCGGCGAGACCGCAAAAGTGGTCGTGACGAATGACGGGACGGATGGGTATGTCGTGGTGGATGCGGTGCAGTTTTTGGCGACTGAATAGCAAGCGCATCACCGGTTGGAAAATCCGGGGCACTCGCCAAATTCGGCCAAAACGAACCAACAGGGTTGATTCTCCAAACAAACCCTGTTGATTCGTTTTTATGAAAAACCGGCGCGATTTTCTCGGAACGACGGCTCTGGCGACAGCGGGATTTTTGACCGGTGCAAATCCGGCCATCGCGGCAGAAAAATCGCCCGCGTTCACCCTGAACTACGCGCCGCATTTCGGAATGTTCAAAAACTCGGCGCCGGGCGGGCTGCTGGATGAATTGCAGTTTGCGCATGACCACGGGTTCCGGGCGTGGGAGGACAACGGGATGAGCGCACGGGCGGTCGAGGATCAGAAGGCGATCGCGGATTTGATGGAAAAACTGGAGATGCGGATGGGGGTGATTTCCGCGAAGACGGGAATCAGGGAATTGAATTTTGCGTCGAAAGACGAGGCTGCGCGGAAGGTCGTGCTGGATCAGATTTCGGTGGCGGTGGAGACCGCGAAGCGGTTGAACGCGGGATTCATGACGCTGGTTTCCGGCCAGGTCGATCCGCGCTGGCCGCGGGAGATTCAGTTCGCGAACTGTATAGAGCTGTTGCGCCGCGCGGTGGAGATCGTCGAGCCGCACAACATCACACTGGTGATGGAGCCGCTGAACCGGTTTCAGAATCATCCGGGCTCGTTTCTGCAAACGGTGACCGAGGGCTATTTGATCTGCGAAGGCGTCGATCATCCAAACTGCAAGGTGCTTTACGATTTGTATCACCAGCAAATTGCGGGCGGCAACCTGATTCCGCTTTTCGATCTCTGTCGCGACCAGATTGGCTACCTGCAGGTCGGGGATAATCCCGGCAGGAAGGAGCCGGGCACGGGCGAAATCAATTACGGAAAGGTTTTCGAACACCTCGAGGCCGAGGGATTTGACGGCATCATCGGGATGGAGCACGGCAATGCCGGAAAAGGCATCGAGGGCGAGAAAGCGGTGATCGAGGCATATCGGAAAGTGGATCCGGCGAAGCCGGAAGCGTAGGACGGCCGACCGGCAAGCATTCGTAGCACGGGTTTTCCAACCCGTGGAATTGGGACATGAAAATCTCGGGTTGGAAAACCCGAGCTACGATCTGATTTCGAGTTGTGATAGGTTTTTCGAATGATGAATCGCTCCAGTCACTTTCTCTCTGCGCTAGGAATGCTTCTGCTCGTTTCCGGGTGCGATGATCCCGAGCCGAAGAAGTCCGGCCTGCCAATGAATCCACCTGCAGCCTGGGAAGGGGCAGGTTTTGAGACGGTTTTCAACGGCAAGGACCTGACTCACTGGCAAAAGCAGCCGGAGCCGGGTATTCACGGAACAGGTGGGAACTGGGGTGTGACGGAGAACGGTGTGCTGTATGGCGAACAGGACCCGCCCGGGTCGGGGAAAGGCGGGCTTTTGCTGACGAAGGAAACATTCGGCGAGTTCGAACTGGAAATTTCCATGAAGCCGGACTGGGGCCCCTGCAGCGGGATTTTCCTGCGGGCCAATGAACGCGGCGAGGGCTGGCAGATTTATGTGGATCACCACAAGAACGGCAATGTCGGCCACGTCCGGCTGGAGACAAAGGCGTATTCCGTGCCGTTCCGGCCCTACGCCTTTTTCCGGGTAGATGAGGAAAAACCGGCGCCGTTGCGCGTCCAGCCGGATTCGCGAACGAACGACTGGCCGGAGGGCGTGTACGAGGAAACCTGCACCGGCGAGGAATTTTTGGCAGCATGGAATCCGGACGACTGGAACGCCATGCGGATTCGCTGCACAGGCAAATCGGATCTGCCCGTGATCGAAATCTGGGTGAATGATCTGAAAACTTGTAAATTCGATGCTTCGAAAACAACGCATCCCGGATTTGATCGGGAAGAGGCGAAGGAAGTCGTTGAGCCGGTGGGCCACATTGGCCTGCAGGTCCACAAAGGAAAGGGCTGGCCGAACGGGGCGCGGGTATTCTGGAAGGATATCCGAATTCGGCGGCTGGACTGAAAAGCGGGCTGCTTTTGGCGAAAAAAAAGGGCCGAAAGTTCGGAAATTAAAAATACCCGTATTTTATAGTTGATATTATTTTTATGAAAATTATAATATGAAAGAATCCGGTCAACCCTCCCCCCATGACCCGCTCCCTGAATATTTTACTCATCGAAGACTCGGAAGAAGATACGTATTTGATACGTCATCATCTCCGACGCGCTGGTTTGGATTTTTTCTCCGAACGCGTGGAAACCCGGAGGGGCCTGACAACCGCTCTGCAGAATCAATCCTGGGATTTAGTACTTTGCGATTATTCGCTTCCCTGCCTGGACTCGTTCCAGGCAATGAGAATCATCCGTGAACACTGCCGGGTCACCCCGATTATCCTGGTCTCGGGCCTGATCGAGACGAGGACAGCGATCAAAGCGATGCAGAAAGGAGCCGCAGATTTCATTCTGAAGGATGACCTGACCCGACTGGTTCCAGTGATCGAGCGCGAGGTGAGTGAAGCGGACGAAAAACGGAAAAAAATCGAGGCCGACAGGAAGTTGGAAGAAACCAATGAGCGACTCCGCGAAGCTTTGGAGCAAATTTCCAATACCAAAGGCCAACTCGTCCGGATGGAGCGATTCCGGGCATTGGGTCAGATGGCTAGTGGAATTGCGCACGATTTCAACAATTCGCTCACCAAGAT
>JABDJT010000235.1 GCA_013003335.1 Verrucomicrobiales bacterium
GCGATCCTCCGGATCCGGACTGCTGAAATGATAGCTTCGGAGACCGGTCACAGAATGCCGGCTCGCTTCATATCGGCTCAAAAGGCGCTGAGCCCATGCTGCAGCTCCCTTTTCCCGACCGTAAAGGTTCAGCAGCGATGCCGCGTAGAACAAGTCACTGCCACAATTTACAAATGTCCGGCCCTGTCCCCGGAAAAACACAGGCGAAGTCTCGTCAAACTCCCGATCCCAAACCCGCTCATCGATCTCTTTCGGTTTCTCGACTCCGCCATGTCGATCAAAGTCCAGGTTCGACCAGTCCCGAATGTGAGCCTCCCAGAGAACCCGGACAAACCTCTCCGTTTCTTTCCGGTCGATCCGCCACATCATGTCGAAATGAGGATAACAGGATTTTAACTCATGAACTGGACTGCGCTTCTTGCCAAGCCAGTGGAATCTTCTGCCTACCCACTGATCGGTTTCCAGGTCCACCGCGATATGGCCTCCCCAAAGAAGCAGTCCATTCGGAGTTTGCAGGTTCTCGAATCCGAACTCCACAGCCGCTTCCGCTGCATCACGATAGTCCTGCTTTCCGGTCAGCGTCGTCAAGCCATCGAGCGTCCGCAATAGATCCTGCTGGTTGGCGAGATTGGACAAGATCCAGCGGTGATGGTCATACTGCCATTGCACGGGTTCGAGCGTCTCAATCTCCATTCCGTCGACGAACAGCGGAGACGGTTCTTCATAGTGATCTCTTCCCTTCGCTAAAATCAGGTTCGCATTTTCCTCCAGGGCAGACAGGTATCGATTGGCCGTCTCCCGATCCGATTCCGAAATTTCAGGGGCTTTGTTACAGCCGGAAAAGCCGATCGCAACCGGGATCAGAATCCAGAGCCGGTTTGAAATTGCAAAATTGTTCCACGGGGAATGTTCAAGCACCTTGAATATTTTTAAAAATTTATTACACACGGTTTAGGACATTTTAGTCTTATGTTCAACGACTTAGCTTTCAGCCAGGCACCCCGGCGGCAAGAGTTGAAAAATCAAAGACGATCGTTGGCTTGCAAAAATTAGTGGGATTGGCTAAAAGTCCCCTAAGACCAGCGGTCTGCCAGCCGTTTGGTGGTAACGGGATCAAACACCATTTTCCGAGGATGAATATCAAAAAACTCCACACTCATTCCATCACGGCGCTCGCAGCGAGCGCCGTTTTCGCTGGCACAATTGCTTTCACCCCGGTCCCGGCCGGTGCCCAGGGATTCCTTTCCAAGATTTTCAAAGGGAAGAAAGAAGACCCCAATGAAATCGCTACGGTCAATCCACCCGGAGCTGAGACACCGGCTCCTCCTGCCGAGGCCGATAAGGTGAAGCCGAACCAGGTTCTTTCATCCGGCCAGCTCTCCGCTCAGGAAGCAGCCGCATCCCAGGTTCTCGCCAGGGCTCAGCAACAGGAAAGCAACGGGAGCTACGGAAAAGCCTACAATTCCTACAAATCGATCGTGAAGTCGTATCCGCGGACCCGGTCCGCCGCCGAAGCTCAATACAAGATGGGCGAAATGAAGGAAGCGGACGGGGAACGGAAGAAGGCGTTCGACGAATACAATAAGCTCATCACTCTTTATAAAAACAGTTCCCGCTATTCGGATGCCCTGAATCGCCAGTTCGCAATCGCCGATTATTTCCGGACTTCTGAGAAAAAGGGAAGACTCGGCGGAATTGGTGCAGAGATTCAGCCTTCCCGCCTGATCCTGATGTTCCAGCAAATCGCTGACAGCGCTCCCTACACGGAGTTTGCGCCCCGATCACTCCTCAACGTCGGATACATCCATTCCAAGCAGGGGGAATTCCCGCTGGCCATCATGTCCTTCCAGCAGGTGGCAGACAACTACCCGAATACGGAGTTTGCGACCGAAGCTCAATACCAGGTTTTCAAACTGCGCGGGAAAATGGCCGACAAATCCTTTTCGCCCGTTGAAGACCGGGCGCAGGAGGAAGCCGGTATGGATTTTGTGGCCAAAAACGACGGGGACGCCCGGGCTTCCGACGTGAAAGCGGAACTCGGACAGATCGAGGACCGGAAAATTGAGAAGCTTTTTAATGTTGGCCGGTTTTACGAAAAACAGGGCCAGTTGAATTCAGCCGCCGTCTACTATCGCGAAATCGTTAACTACCCCGGATCCAGCCGGTATGACGACGCCAAGCAAAGGCTCGATGCGATCAAGAGCACGAGTCCCACGGTGAGCGAAATCAGTGAAAACAAAAAGGACCGTCCCGGAATCCAGTTGCCAGACTGGGGTGGCGGAAACCGGGGAACCGGCAATGAATCTGCGGACGCCGACGGCGAAAAAACCGGTGGGCTCAAGAAGATTTTTGGCGGTCTGGGCCGGAAAAACAAAGTCGAAGACGACGCAGCCCTGCACGGCCCTCCCCCGCCAACCATCGAAACCCGTAAGCCTGCGATGCGAACAGGAGGCGATGAAGTGATTCCGATTCCCTCCGACGATCCGGTTGCAGCCCCGACAACGGCGCCCGTTGCTCCAGTAGCCCCCGGGGCTACCATCCCGGCGATTCCAACGTCCGGAAACTAACCGGAAATGCGGGTCCAATGGCCGCGAAATTCGAGCGGTTTGACCTGATTCCGAAATCTTTCCGGATCAATTCCAACTTTTTTAGCCTGTTTGGTGATTTTAGCTCGACTTTTTTCAGGGTTTTGATCAGCTTGGCTTGCCATGACAGGTCGAATGGGGTAAAAGGAACGCTTTGCTTCAAAAGACCGCTCTTTCTATTTCGCCTCGGACACATGAAGAACCAACTTCGTCAATTCCTCCTTCTGGCTGCAATGCTGCCGGTTGTGATCGTGCTTTCCAACTGCGCCGGCTACCAGATGGGTTCGGTGAAACCGTCTGAATACAAGGACATCAACCGGATTTATATCCCCGCGTTTGAAAATAAAACGCTGGAGCCGCGGGCTTCCGCCATTGTGACCAACGCGGTCATCAAGCAGATCCAGGCGGACGGAACTTTTGCCGTTTCCACCAAGGAAAGCGCTGACGCAGTCCTGGAAGGAAAGATTTCCCGGATCGAACGCCGCCAGTTGCGCGCCGTGCGAACCGACACGCTCCGCTCCAGCGAGTTGATGCTCTACATCGTGGTTGAGTGGTCCCTGCGGGATCCGCAAACCGGCGAAAAACTGGCCTACTCCCAATCCAGGAACCTGGATGACACCAATCGCGATTCCATCTCCTCGCTGCGGCATCGCCCGGGCCGTGTGATCGGACGCACGATCCAGTTCCTCGACCCGAACTTCCAGCTTTCCGAACGCAACGCGATTCCGCTTGCTGCCGAGGACGCAGCCAAAGTGCTCGTCTCTCAATTGGCCGAAGGCTGGTAAGATCGACTTTCTGCAATCAGCACCGGAAAAGTCAGCCTGATCGCGTCGCCCATCGGCAACCTGGGCGACATCACAATTCGGGCGATCGAATGCCTTCGGCAGGCCGACCTGATCGCCTGCGAAGATACCCGCCACTCCCGGAAACTGCTGGCTCATTACGAGATCGACGGGAAAGAACTGGTTTCCTGCCACGACCACAACGAAGCGCGGCGTGCCGAAGAAATCGCCGGGCGTGCCGCCAACGGTGCCCGGGTTTCCCTGTTGACCGATGCCGGAACGCCTTCGGTATCCGACCCGGGCTACCGGGTGGTCAATGCCTGTCGCGAACGCGGCGTGGAAATCGAAATCCTTCCGGGCGCATCTGCTGTTCTGACGGCTCTCGTAGGATCCGGGTTTCCCACGGACGCTTTTTATTTTGGCGGATTTCTTCCCGTCAAATCCGGGCGGAAAACCCGTGTTCTGACCGAATCCATCGAGCGGGCTGAAACCAGCCTCTTTTTCGAATCTCCCCACCGCATTGCGAAGACGGCAAATGTTCTCGCGGACCTGGCGCCGGAACGGGAAATCTGCGTGGCTCGCGAATTGACCAAGAAATTCGAGGAGTTCCTGCGGGGCCCCGCGCCTGATGTCGCTGCGGAGTTGAATTCCCGCGACGCGGTGAAGGGGGAAATCACCCTACTGATCCGGGGCAGCGGCGGACGGAAACGAACCGACAGGGTTGATTCGGCAAACGAACCCTGTTGATTCGAAAAACTGCAGCAAACCCCGGATTTTCGCGTATTCTCCCACCGATTTTGAGCGCCGATGCCCCAACCGGATTTGAAACGCCGTTCCCGCTCTCGACCGGATTGCGCGGGCCGGGCGAAGGTCCTGATGCCGGTTCGGTTTCGATCATTGTCCCGTTTTTCAACGAAGAAGACTGCGTCGAATTTGTTTTGCAGGAAATCCGGGAATGTCAGCCCGAAGCTGAGTTGATCGCGGTGGACGACGGCTCCACGGATTCGACCTGGGAAAAGATGACTGCGATCGAAGGCGTTCACGCGATTCATTTCACGGAAAACCGGGGTCAGAGTGCCGCGATTTATTCCGGGATCCGCGCCGCGAAAGGATCAATCTGTGTTTTGCTGGACGGAGACGGACAAAATGATCCGGCGGATATCGAAAAGCTGGTCGCGGCCGTAAAATCCGGCGAGTGGGACGTGTCGTGCGGACGTCGAGCGAAACGGAAAGATACCTGGAGCAGGCGGGCTGCTTCGCGGATCGCCAACCGGGTACGGCGGACGTTCATCCATGACGGGATCAGCGATACCGGCTGCTCGTTGAAGGTTTTCCGGAAAGACTGTATTGATTTATTTGTGCCGTTCAACGGCTTACATAGGTTTTTACCCGCCATATTTACCAATGCAGGACTGCGAATTACGGAGATTGACGTGAATCACCGGGAACGGAAAGCCGGGGAATCCAAGTACACGAATTTCGACCGCGCAATCCGCGGAATCTACGACCTGATTGGAGTTTGTTGGCTGCTGAAACGGAAGATTATTTTTCCTTCGCTGGAGTCGCGCCGTAAATGAACCAGAGGTTCCGCACGTAGATGAACCAGCCGGTGCATTGCCCGATGAATCCGACCGGTTCTTTTCGCCAGACGAAATAAATCAGGAGCATGGATGAGCCGATCAGGCTCAGCCACCAGAACATCGGTGGCACGACCGAAGATTTCACTTTTTCGCTGGCCCACCACTGGATCAACATCCGCCCCATGAAAACGGCCTGACCAGCCAGCCCGAAAGCGACCCAGAGCAGGCCAGTCCAGCTGGTGACGTCCAGCCAGCGGAATACGCGGGGCAAATCCCGTTTCCGGGCGTGAATCTGTCCGGCAAACTCAGCTGGAGTCATCCGGCCTTCGTCGCCACCAAACCAGTCCTTGAACTGAAAAATCATTTCGCCGTCGTCGCCTTCAATGACTTCGAGGCTGGCGATGCGGTCCGAAAAGTTGAACGCCGTTTCTGCCGGCTCTCCCGGAGCCGGAATTTTTCCGGCGAGAAACATGGCCATCCAAATCAGGGCGGGGACCACGAGGACCAGGAGAATCCAGAAACTCAGCCAAACTTTACTTTTTCCAATCATACAGACTATCCGATTTTCACGACTGATGTCATGGGAAGCCGGAAATGGGATTCCGAGCCACTCAGCACTGAGATTCGCGGCATCCTCGAAACGATCAACCACAATGTTCGTCACAACACTGGGGGGAAACCGTCTAAAACCGAACTGTCGAAAGTCGCTGAGGACAGATCTCTATCGGATCAGGAGCAACAAAAATTCAACGCCCTGTTTGGGTTTGAAATCCTTGAAATCGACTCCTAGACTGCCGACAATGTTAGCCGCCGTTTTCGCATTGATCACCGTGTATGCCCTGTGAGAAGCGTTCGGAATCCTGCCGTCTCTACTCCGCTTGATTCAATCGTACAATGGATCCACACACTCCACCCACGCTTCCTTCCCCCACTCCGCCAGTGATCACCTGGTTCAAGGTTTATGCTGGCTTCATGGCTTTTATCTACCTCGCGGTCATGGCGATGGGAGGATTCCTTCTGGTCCTGGATGATCCATCCATGACCGAAGAAGACCGCCTCGGTATGATCGTAGGCGGCGCGGTCTATCTCGTGCTTGGCCTCGTCTTCCTGGTGGTGTTCCTGATTCCTTTTTTCCTCAAACCTTCCCCGGGTGCCTGGGTCTACGACATCGTCTTGATTTGCATTGGACTGACCTCGGTCTGCCTGCTGCCCGCGTGCATTCCGCTTCTCATTTTCTGGATGAAACCGGAAGTAAAACAGCACTTCGGGCGCCAGCCTTGAATCCGGCTTTGTTCGCCGTACATTCCGGACTCATGCTCCCGTGGTTCCAGAATGACCAGTTCCCGCTTTACCTCGCGCCGATGGCCGGGGTGACGAACCTGGTGTTTCGCCGAATCTGCAAGGAACTCGGGGCGGATGTCATGGTCACCGAATTCGTTTCGGCGGAAGGAATCATCCAGGCCGATCAACGGACCCGTCGCTACACGGAGTTCGAGGACGAACAGCGCCCGGTTGGTGTGCAGTTGTTCGGCGCGGACGGCAGCCGGATGGCGGAGGCGGCCAGGAAGATTATCGACTGGAAAGAACCGGATTTCATCGACATCAATTTCGGCTGCCCGGTGAACAAGGTCGTCTCGAAAAACGGCGGATCGTCGCTGCTGCGGGATTGCCCGGTGCTGGCCGATGTGGCGGAAAAAATCGCGAAGGGTGTGGGCGACCAGGTACCCGTTACGGCGAAAATTCGGATCGGCTGGGATGCCGATTCGATCAACGCGCCCGACGTTTGCACTTTGCTCGAAGAATCCGGCATGCAGGCGATTGCGATTCATGGTCGGACGCGATCGCAGGGATATTCCGGAGAAGCTGACTGGGAGGTCATTGATGAGTGTTCACGCACGGTTTCTGTGCCCGTGGTCGGCAACGGCGATATTTCTACCGGCCAGGATGTGGAACTCCGGAAAGGCACGACCGGTGTGAGCGGAGTCATGATCGGAAGGGCTGCGATGCAGCATCCCTGGGTCTTTCAGGAAGCAAAGCATTACCTGGAAACCGGCGAACATCTCCCTCCTGTTACCCCGGAAACGCGCTGGGAACTGATCATTCGTCACGCCCGCATGTTGCTGGAATGGAATGTGTTCCCGAATGAAAAATTCGCCATGCAGTCGATGCGTTCGCGGCTGATGGCCTACTCTCGCGGGCTGCGAAACGGAAAGAAACTTCGAGTCCGGTTTTCGACGGTAGAAACGCTGTCGGAACTGGAAGACATTGCCGCAGAATACCTGGCGTGGTGTGAAAAAGGCGGAAACGAATCAACAGGGTTCGTTCGCCAAACAGACCCTGTTGGATCGCTCACAAGCTGATTTCGACTGCCTCACTGGCTGCCCGCGCCGTATCCCGTGCGTCGTCGATCGAATCGCCCCGGGCAATCGCAACGCCCATGCGGCGCTTCCCTTTCACCTGCGGTTTTCCAAACAAACGAAGCTGCGTGTCCGGTTGGGCCAGCGCGTTTTCGAGATTTCCGAAGGAGACTTTATCGGATTCCCCTTCTACCAGAATCACGCAGGAGGCAGACGGCCCGTGCT
>JABDJT010000239.1 GCA_013003335.1 Verrucomicrobiales bacterium
TCCGTATCCATCCGAATCGAACACCACCGGAAAATTTTCCCGCGCAATTTTTTCCGCCCGGCCCCGGACGGATTTGCTGCCGAGGAAGGAAACGACTTTGCTTAGCACGGACGGCAGGCTCCATAAATACTGGCACTGGCTCAGCACCCGCACACCTGGCAAATCATTCGCCCAGCGATCCGGCATGGCAGCGAGTTCTTCGGAGGCATCATTCAGTTTTCCGCCGAGCGCGTATTTCAGGCCCCCATGAATCACTCCCTGCGCCGCAAGCGACTGACCTGCCCCGAGCGGGGAATTGGAAAAGAGTGCAAATCGTCCTCCAAAGCCGGCGTCCTGGAGAGCATTCGCCGTCCATAGTGCCGCAACACCGCCTCCAATGACGGCGACGTCCAGATCGACGACTTTTTGCTGAATTTCTTCGCTCAAATCGAAGGAAATTACGCCGGATCAGAGTTTCTCGCCGTATTTTTCCTCGTGCAATTCTTTCGCCTGCTTGATCCAGTTGTCGCGGTATATGCGGTCTTTAAAAGTCAGCATCTTGGAAAATTCGCTGCATGCCCCGTCGGTCCAAAAGGCAACCTGCTTGAATGTATACACGCCGATGCCGTGCAATTTTCCTTCCAGAACCTTGGCGATTCCACTGATCACCTTCAGATCATCAACTTCGTCCGGTTCGCTCGCGAAAACGATTCCGTAGGTGTCATCCATCCGGGCTTTGCCGGAAGCGATTTCTTCAGCGAACGCCCCCTTCGCCTCCTCTTCGGAGGCAGTCTCAATTTGGGGTGGGGCTTCTTCGCCCGAATCGTTGTCTTCTACCGCCTGAGTCGGCTCTTCTTCCGTAATTTCCGGCTCCGCGGCCGTTGTCTCAACTGTCTCAATCTCCTCCGAATCCTCCCCTCCAAGCAGCATCCATATAACGAGCCAGACAAGAGCGGCGAGGGCGAATCCGATGAAAAGGGCAAAGAAAATGGCATTCCACCATTCGCGATCGTAGGTTTGGGCCAGGAGAAAAGAGGACGGGAATTCCATAAGTTGAATGTGTTTGAAGAGACTGTTTTTCGGGGAATCTGACCCCGGCGGCAAGCCTATTTGTCACACGGAAAGTGATTTTCTCGCTGTATCGAACCGACAGGGGTGGTTTGGCGGGTCAACTGCACCCGGTCACGCAATCCAATCCTGAATCACCTTTCCGCCGACGTCCGTCAGCCGGAAATCGCGCCCCTGGAACCGATAGGTCAGCTTCAGGTGATCGAGGCCGAACTGGTGAAGCAGAGTGGCGTGCAGATCGTTCGGGTGAACGGGATTTTCGGCAACGTTCCAGCCAATTTCGTCGGTTTCGCCGTAGGTCAGGCCGCCTTTCAAACCGCCGCCGGCCATCGCCATCGAAAATGCAAAGGGATGATGATCGCGGCCGGTGTTGGCAGTGCGGCCGTTGCGGTTTTCGCCGAGCGGGGTGCGGCCGAATTCGCTGCCCCACACAACCATCGTTTCGTCCAACATTCCGCGGCGTTTCAGGTCCTTGATCAGCGCGGCAATTGGCTGATCGACGGCGCCGGCGTTGTAGGCCAGCTGTTTTTCCAAATCAGAATGCTGATCCCAGCTGGCGTGGACGATGTTGATGAAACGGACGCCGCGCTCGACGAGGCGGCGGGCCAGCAGGCAGTTCCGGGCAAAAATGTCGTAGGTCGGTTTGCCGGGAAGCGACCCACGGAAATTTCCGCCTTCGGGTTCTTTCCTGCCGACACCGTAAAGGTCGAGCGTTTCCTGCGGTTCATCGGAAAGATCGACCAATTCCGGCGCCGCAGTTTGCATCCGGTTGGCGAGTTCGAAATTCGCGATCCGGCTCGCAATCTCGGGGTCATGAACTTCCTGGTAGCGATGCTGGTTCAGGTCTTTCAATGCGTCCAACCCGGCCCGCTGCAATTCCGGCGGGAGGCCATCGGGATTTTTTAAATTCAGAACCGGCTCGCCCTGGTTGCGAAACAGTACACCCGCATATTTCGTCGGGAGAAAACCGGACTGCCACAGCGTTGAGCCGCCGGAAGAACCCCGCCCCGCCGTAAGCACGACGTATCCCGGCAAATTTTCCGAGGCGGAACCGAGGCCGTAATTGACCCAGGAACCCATCGTCGGCATGCCGAATCGCGAGACACCGCACTGCATCATCAGCTGGCCCGGGTGGTGATTGAATTCCTCGGTGTGCATCGATTTCACGAGCAGCAAATCGTCGGCGCACGAACCGAGATTCGGCAGCAGATCGGACAATTCCATCCCGCTCTCGCCGTGGCGTTTCCACTTTCGCGGGGAACCCATCAGCACGGCGGTGTCGGGCTTGATGAAGGCGAAGCGGGCTTTGGCGAGCGTCTCTTTCGGCAGGCTGGAGCCGTGCAACTCATTCAGCTTCGGCTTGCGATCGAACAAATCGAGCTGTGATGGCGCACCGGCCATGAAAATAAAAATGCAGGCCTTTGCCTTCGCCTTCGCGTGGGATTTCAGTTCCCCGAACCGCGCGGAATCGGTAGCCGTTTCCGCCGAAAGGAGGCCATCCTGCGCCAGCATCGAACCGAGCGCGATCCCACCAAGGCCGCTCGCCGAGGTCGTCAGGAATTCGCGTCGCTTCAAGTCCTGTACTGTTTCGAACGGATTCATTTCTTCTAAAAAATAGCACGGGTTTTCCCGCCCGTGAATCCCCGAAATCGGCTATTCAATTCCTCCTCTCTCAAAACGAAACAACCCTGTTAGCTCGGAGAACCAACAGGGTCGTTTCGTGTTTGTGCGTCCTTCTATATGGGAAAAACAAGAGGCAATACAACTGACTTTTTGAACAAAATGGTGAAACTGAATTTCAGCCTTTGGTTTCGACTGAAGAAAATACAAAAATTTGGAAAGTGGTCGCGGCGGCTTAAAATATTAGTTATGGATTTTACTGAAAATTATAAAAAAAGAAAAGGAAAATCTTTTCGCAGATCGAATCGAAGAAGCCGCCGCGAATGAACAGGGTTGATTCGTCAACCCAACAGGGTTTCATCGATCGCGGATTGGGGATCGCCGAATAACAGGTCGCGGAAATCGTCATACCGGACCCGCTCGGAGGGAGGCCAGAATTTTCGTGCCTGGACGGATTCGACAACGCCGAGAGCACAGGTTTTCGCGGACTTCAGCATTTCCGTTCCGCAAGTCAGTTCCGGCCAGGTCAACAATTGCGTGTCCTGGGCGGATTCACCGATCAGGCCGTAGCCGGTTTCAATTGTTTCGCCGGGATATTTCTCCGCGATCGCCAGGGCGTAGAGGGGAAGTTGCAAATCCGTCCACCTTGAGAGTTCGCCCTTGCTGTTGGTCACGTGCGACCAATCCGGAAAATTCTCCGGTGATTCGGTCCGCTTGTTCCGGGACATGTGATTTTCTTCGACCCAGCGATCCATGGCACGATCCCACTGGGCAACACCACCCGTTTTGAAATCGAGAATCCGCAATCCGTGATCCGGATGACGCTCAATTCGGTCGATCGAACCGGTTACAGTCACTCCGCCGATCGAAAACGTGTCGTCGTCATTCGAAAAAGGCGTTTCCGAAGCGATGATTTCCCAGCCGTTTTTCCGCTCGTGAGCCTCAATTTTCGCCCATCGACCAAGGCGCATATTCAGGGCCCGCTGCTGAATCAACACGGGGACATTCCACCGCTCCCCGAACTTTTCTTTCAACAATCGTTCGAGAGCGTCTTCGAAGAATTCGGCAATCTCGCGTTCATTCTCTGAAGAACGGGCCGAAACGTCGTGATACAGCGCACGCATAACCTCGTGGCAGAGCGTTCCGAATTCAGCCGGATGCAATTCGGTTTTTCCGGTCTCGATTTTCTCCATCTTCAGACCGTGTTTCAGGTAGTATCGGAACGGACAGGCCAGGTATGCGCGAAAGGAAGTCACCGGCATTTTTTCAAAAATCCGCAGATCATCACGCGGTGCCGGCGGCTGTAATTTCCAGGAAAACTCCCACGGAACCGGCTCTTCTTCGAGTTCCTCGCGAATTTCATTCTCGAAAAACTGAGCCACCCGGTCGGGCAATTCTTCGATGGGGCATTGGAACAGCAACCGGGAAGGCCGCAGTGGATCATCCCCTGCTCCCAACCGGCCAAAAATGAAATCAACCCGCCCTGCCTTCTGTCGGCTCTTGAGAAATGCCTGCATCATGTAGACGTCCCGTGCGTAGCGGGCATCATTATTGCGAATGCCCAGAACGCGACGGGCTGAATCGGGCAACCACGAGTGACCGATGATCGCTTCCGGGACTTTGCCGTCGTTCATTCCGGTCAGGATCAAGTGCGGAGCGTCTTCCCAGAGCAATTCCAGCCATCCCTGTAGGTCGATATCGCCGGGTTCCCGTTCGGGAAACCAGGCCTGATCCTTCAGCAATTCGAGAAGAAGCTCAAAGTTTCCGGACGCGTCAAGTGGGCTGGAGAAAGCCCGCATCGCCGGAGAATCGAAGGCGTCGAGAACTTCGTTGATTTGATCTGCAATGGCCGAAAACACGGTGTCGTCTCCGAGGTCAGACCGGAATTTTCGACAGGCAAAAATTTCTCCAAGTAAATCGGTCAGTACCTCACCAAAGGGCTCCCGCTTGAACCGGGCCAGTTGAGAATTGACCCAGTCAATCGCCGCGACGAGGTGCTCGTGATACGCGCGTCGGCGGGTCTTTCGATTCAGGGCTGCGAGCGCATCACCCAGCGTGTCCGGCAAGTGATCGTTACCGAGTTGGTCGAATTCGCGAAGGAGCGTCGTCAGGCCCGGTGACTTTTCAGGATCTCCGACTGATTTCAGATGCTTGCGCAGGCTGGCGTTGGCTTCGGGGCACTGGAGAAAATCAAGAAACGCCTCGAATGAGCCGGTGGTGACAAGGCGGTTCAGAATTCCCAGAAGGTAGAAAAGGCTGTGGGTCGCCAGCCGCCGCCCGGCCGGATCAAAACCACCGATTTCATGGGAGGCGAGCGATTTTTCCAGGGGAGCAATCACGTCCGGATCCGGCACGCCGATTGCCACCACTCCCCCCGGGTCGCGATGCCGGGTTGCCAGTTCCACGGCCCTTTCTGCCTGTTCAGCGGGCGAACTTTCCGAAAAAATCGTGTGTTCCGGTTCGGGAATTTCGACCGGGTGCTTCAGCCAGTCCTCCTCTCCCGTCGTCCGCCCCCATTCGTCGAAAAATTCGGCATAGGTTTCCGGAGCGTAAATCGCGATTTCCGTGGGTAGTTTTTGGGAATGGCGGTCGATTGCCCTGATTGCCAAAGGCGATGAGTCAGGAGTGCCGATCAAGGTGATCTGCCTCACTTCGTCCGGCAATTCTCCCTCTCCGGCAGCCATACGACGGGCTTCCTGGCGATCAAAAAAACCGGCCCGGGTGGTTGCCCGAACGGCTTCCCGCTCGAGGCGTGACAGTTCCCGCCATCGCTCCGGCTCCATTTCACCGGCACTCAAAATTCGCGCTGCTTCCCCGAAACTCAGCCCGGCCTCCCCCAGCAGCTGGCGGACACGGATCAGGTCGGAGGCCGTTTTCAGGGCCCAGGATAAATTTCGTTCCACGGGATCGACCGGAAACAGCTGGCGATATCGCTCGATCGGCAAATTGAGCAGCAACGCGGCCCATATCATCAACGTTTCGGCCTGCTGCGCGACAGGTTTTTCAAACCGGCTGCCCGGCACCCGTGCGGGGCTGGTGAAAAATTCCGGCGTGACCACCAGCGGCGGCACAACGGCGGCTCCGGCTTCCCCGGACCCGACCCGAATCGCCAAAGCTTCACGCAGGCGGCGCCCGGAATGCAGAGTCGGCACGACCACGAGATGTCCGGACAGGTCGAGCGTGCTACCGGGTTCCCATCTGGCAGTAAAATAATCTACCGCGCAATCGAGCAGAGGCTTTTCCCAACCAAGAAACGTGCGTTTTCGCACCGGAGCGGCATCAATTTGCGGAAGCGACACAACTTCCCGTCCTGAGACGACTTCCGGCGGCGGCTCGGGCTCTTGCGAATCTTGTGTGACTACCGACTCCTCTTTCTCGGCCGGTTCTCCGGCAGGCGGACGGGGCTCCTCCTTATTCTCCGGCTCTTCGGCAGCACCGAAAAGATCGAGTTCAAACTGCTCGTCAAATTCTCCGGGTTCTGTGCGGCTTCGTCGGGGCATCGGCAGATACCATTACGTAACTGCGAATTCGTCAAAATCCCAACAGTTTTGATTTGTTTGGCGAACCACCCTGCTGGTTCGTTATGCCATTCCCCAAAAGAAAAACGCTCCCGTGGAAATCACGGAAGCGCCGAAAATCGAGTTTAGAAAAAGGTAAAGCAGTTTGAATTCCCGTGTCCCTGCCGTGTGTGTTTCGTGGGGCAGGCGAAATAAAATTTATTTCGCCGGAAAAGGGGAACAGGCGGTGATTCGCCGGGGCGAATTACCGCTCGTCCAGAAATTCTTTCAGGTGGGAGTAGACCGGCTGAACATCGTCCTCGCTCGTAGCACTCATCACGTCGGAAATGTTGTTCGCGATGAGGTTCCGGAGGCGGCTGACCAGTTCGATTCCCTTGCGGGTGATCTGAACCATCACCTTGCGGCGGTCGTCAGCAGCGTGGAGGCGCTGAACGTATCCGAGTTTCTCCAGTCGATCGACCAATCCCGTCGCAGCGGCCGTGGAATGGCCCATCTTGTTCGAGATTTGAGTCATTGTCAGGTAGTCCTCATTAGCGAGATACCCGAGAAGGAAAAACTGGGCATACGAAATGTTGCCTTTGTTCAGTTCCTGGGAGAGATCGAGCAGGAAGGACCGCTGAGCGAACATGATAAAATCCGCCAAACGATCGGCTTCGCCGTCGACACCTTTGATTCTTTCGTCTGCAACTTGCATAACATGTACCTTTTTCGATTTTCTAATAATTCTAACTGGAATGATAATTAAACCTTCAATGATGCCTTGCGCAACAATTTATTTAGATTTTTCATAATTATTAGGTTTTATGATTCTTTGCGCCGGTTTCTTTTCAAACATTTTGACATGCTTTCTCTTATTTCGCAATCTTAAAATATAAATTCGAGCAGATTGTCAAATTTGAGAAGGTGGTAGTATTAGGACGATTTTGTAGAGATTTCCTTAGAAGTTTTGGTTTCTTAACAAGCGTTTTGGGGCTCTCTTTTTGTCTCCCGGAAAGTTGCTCTCCCTCCTGAATGGCCGGATTATGCCGCCGGTTTTTCCCTGCCAAATGAGATTTACCCTGACAGATTCCCAATGGATCCTCGATCAACTTCACCCGGCTGAGTGGCATTTCCTCTGCGAACTACCGGATATTTCTTCGGGAAAAGGATTCAGCCAGGATGTCAGGGAGCGTCTCCTGCCGGGCCCGATTTTACCCCGACCGGGAGAAGACGCCGACGAGCACAAATCAATGCTGGATGACTGGGAGGAATTCGTGAAACCGGACCTCGAACTCACTTTCCAATCCGCCCGCAAGTGCGTGGAATTGGATCTTCAAGCCGTTGAAATCGGGGATCCTCCCGAAATTGACCCGGATCTGACCGAACCGGACATCGCGGAGCAGATCGCGGAGATCAACTGGCGCCGATTGCCTGTGCCCAATGATCACGCTGAAGAATGGTACAGCAC
>JABDJT010000259.1 GCA_013003335.1 Verrucomicrobiales bacterium
CAGATATTCCTTGCCACGCACTGCGACTCTCCCGACGAGGGAAGCCGTTGAAACCAGGCGAAGGCGATAGGGACGATTTTCGGGCAATTCAAAATATCCGGTTTCCAATCGCGAGACGACAGACTCCCGGCCGTCAATCAGCACGACCCGGGTGGTCTCCGCGCTCGAAACGAACTCCAGCGTCGCAATCTCACGGTCACCCCGGTCCCGATCCAGCACCCGCACCCGGAAAGGTTGCACCAGTTCCGATTCGAGCGGCGAATACCTCAGGCGCCCTTCAAACCGGATTCTTGATTCAGGTCCGCCCTCCGCGATCCAGTCGATCGGCTGACCTCTCCCGAACAGCCAGAACTTCGACGATTCCAATTCGTCGTCGGTCCGAACCTGGACGGCTCCCCCGTTCTCCGGTTCGAGAATTTCCCGATAGGTGACGTAATCTGGATGCCGATCCAGTTTTGAGGTCGCCGCCACGAATTCAGTCGGCATTTCGAATTCAGCCGGACGCTGAATCCTCGCCAGCACGGCCGTATTCGAGAAGGAATGATAGAAAAGATTCTTTCCTTCCGGCCCCACCGCCATTTCGGTTTCCACATACAGCCCGCTCCCGTTGGAAACACCGAGACGAACATCTCCCGGCGCGAGGTCACCGGACAATCGGAGAGACGAACCTGCTGCAATCCAGATACGAATCTCCTCACCGGGGGCAAGTTGCGTCAGCCGACGTCGCGGAATCAGGCTCTGGAACGGCCGCGGAAATTGACCCGGATTCGCGGCGACGGGCCTGCACAATTCCCAGCGCACGGGAACGGGATTGGTATCCCGATGGGAATGCTCCAACGAGTCCAGGTCGGCTGCGAGCCCGAAACCGGAAAAGAACCCGGCCGCCGCCAAGAGGTGCACTCCCGGACGCAGGCCAAATCGGAATGGAAAGAAACGGATCAGGGGCTTATTGGGGTTCGCGGTGAAACCGGATGTCGGAGTATTCGCCCGGGTTGATTCGATTGACAGAGACCAGGCCGCGGAATCCTTCTCCGGGGACGAGTTTCAGTCGGTAAATTCCCGCAGGCAGGTTCGGATCAAGCGGGACAAAAAATTTCCGGCCGGCGTCGTATTCGAGCGATTCATCGCCGAGCAAAACGGCTTTCCCCCCGGAAGGCTGGATGACAAATTCACGGCTCAGGAATGTGGATGAATCCTTCTCGATGATCGGCGTGCGATCGCGTGGATTGGCCGGTTCCAGGTGAGCCCGGATGGTGTAGGGCTCAACCTGGTTCAACGGGGCGAGAATCCGGACATTCAACATTTCCTCCGGCAGCTTCTTCTCGACGAGGAATTCGAGCGGACCTTCGAAGCGATACAGAAAGGTCCTCAGGATTGGCGCCTTCCGGGGATCGACATAGTTCACGAAGAATCGGCAGGCGTGTCCCGAGCCTTCATCCGGACTGGTTTTTTCCAGCTTCAATTCCAGTTCGACCGGACCGGGAGGCAGGCCCGGAACGTTAAACTCCCCCTGCCGGGTAAGCAGTTTTTTACGGAGGATCGAGATTCCGCCCACCCGGACATTGAGCACAGCCGGTTCGGCTTTTTCCCTCGAAAAGATCAGTTTCCGATTCGGTGTTTCAATCCCTTCCGGCGAGACCAATGCGATTTCGGCAGGTTCGCCCTCTAACAATTCAACAAAGATCGCGGACAGGGCTTCGTCGCGGGATGGTCCATCAACATCCCTTTCGACCAGGACGGGGTATCCGAAAATCCCCTGGTAAGTCGGGGCAAAGTCTTCCCACAGGTAGGGAGTGCCGACTGCCAGGCGATCGGTTTCCTCTGGTGGTTCCGGATAGCTGTTCACGAAAAGATATCGCTTCGGCTTGCGCCGAAGTTCCGTGGCATCCAACGGTCCAAGCCCGAAGTAAAACGGTGTTCGTTCGCGGGGGGAAGTATGTATTTCGTAGTCATCCGGCACCCGCGTTTTGTGCGGTAAATTGCCCGGTCGAATCCGCGCTGAGACGGCCACCGGTGCACTCGACTGAACCTGGACCCCGGCAGAGCCCCGCGGAGGATGGAGA
>JABDJT010000272.1 GCA_013003335.1 Verrucomicrobiales bacterium
AACTGAGCTATCCGTCCTTTCGCTCATCCCCGATTCAATCACGATGGGTGATTGGTCGAGGGCCGCGAATAACGCCGTTTTTTCAGGCATTGCAAGAAGAAAGTATCTGCCCGATCACTCCGCTCAAGGGCCGCGTTTTTCGACACAACTGGTAGGTCTGCAAGCCAGCGCGGGCGGCCCCGTTCCAGTCGCATTCCGGATCGTCTCCGATATGGAGAATGGACCCGGCAGGATGCCGGGCGAGGTCGAGGAGTGCGTCGAAAATGCGGGGGTCCGGCTTGGAGGCGCGGACTTCGCTGGACAGGATCACGATCTCAAAATGGTCAAGAATGTCGAGATCAGCGAGAATGCGGCGGAGCCGGGAATCGAAATTGGAGAGGAGAGCGATGCCCAAATCCCGGTTGGCAGCGGCGGCGAGAACGGCTTTGGCATCGGGATCGAGTTCCCAGCACCCGGGGGATTCGAAATGATCGTAGAGAGCCTCGAAAAAGGCCGGGAATTGACCGTCCGGTATCTGAATTTCAGCCGTGCTGAAAACGGATTGGACGAGTTGGAACCACCAGTTTTTCTCGTGGTCGTTGCCGATGTCCGTTTTTCGATCCAACAGGGTTGGTTCGTCGAATGAACCCTGTTGCCTGGAAAAGGGAAGGGGAGTGGTTTTCCAGGTCCGGCGAAAGGCGGCGTCGAGGGCACCCGGTTCGGCCCGGATGCCGAATTTCGCGGCGACGCGGGAGTAGGCCTCTCCGACTGATTCGGTGAGATGAATCAGGGTGCCGGCGGCGTCGAATGACACGGCTTTCAGAGGAGGTCTGGACATGGATTTTGCGGCGAGGTTTTGGCGTGATTCCGGCTTGTCAGGGGGAAAGGTTGTGTCTATCTTGCCGGTCTGCAATCTTTGAGACTCCGGTGTCATGCGCCGGAATTGAAGAGTGGGCTTTCGAGTCCGCTCTTTTTTGTCTCAAAAATCAGCGATGACATAAAATTTACCGACGATGAACGAAATTATTTCTCTTTTCGAGTACTACGAAAAAGAAAAAGGAATCGAGCGAGCCACGATGGTGGAAGCGTTGGAGAGTGCTTTGCTTTCCGCTTCCCGGAAAAGCATCGGGCCAGCCCGTGAATTGCGGATCAAGGTGGATCCGGACAAGGGTGACATCAAGGCCTGGGCGACGCTGGTTGTGGTCGACCGCGTGGAAAGCCCCTACGATGAAATCGATATTTTCACGGCGCGGCGGATCAAGCCGGAAATCAATGTGGATGATGAGATGGATGTGGAAGTGACGCCGGCCAACTTTGGACGGATCGCGGCGCAGACAGCCAAGCAGGCGATGATGCAGCGACTGCGCCAGGCGGAGAAGGAATTGATTTACGAGGAATTCAAGGATCGGGCCGGTGATATCGTGAGCGGCACGGTGCGGCGGTTTGAGCGCAGCGACGTGATGATCGACCTTGGAAAATTCGAAGGCACGATGAACTCGCGCGAGCGGGTGTCGACGGAGGAATACAACATTGGGGACCGCATCCGGGCGTATGTCGTGGCGGTGGAAAATGGACCGCGCGGCCCGGAGATTATTCTCTCCCGAAGCCACCCGAATTTTGTGCGCCGCCTTTTCGAAAGCGAAGTCAGCGAGATCGCCGACCGCACGGTGGAGATCAAGGCGCTTGCACGGGAAGCCGGTTACCGGACGAAGGTCGCGGTTTGGTCGGCGGACGATAAAGTGGATCCGGTCGGTGCCTGTGTCGGCCTGCGCGGAGCACGGGTGAAAAATATCGTGCGGGAACTGAACAACGAGAAGGTGGATATCATTCGCTGGAGCGACAACATGGAGGAATTTGTGAAGGATGCGCTCAAGCCGGCGCAAATCCGCAGCATCACGCTGAACGATGAAGAGAAGCAGGTCCGCGTAACGGTGGACGAGGAAGAGCTTTCCAAGGCAATCGGCCGCCGCGGCCAGAATGCCCGACTCACAGCCCGACTGGTTGGGTGGGATGTGCAGGTGGAGAAAGATGAATCCGCTGCCGAGGCGTTGGAGGCACGGGTCAACGAAGCGACTTCCAACCTCGCAACTGCGTCTGGATTGGACGAGGAGACAGCAGGTGCCCTGGTCCGAGGTGGAGTGAACAGTATCGAAGTGCTGCTTGGCGGCGTTGATGCGATTGACCTGGTTGATATCCTCGGCGTGTCCGAGGAGGAAGGGGAAGCGATTTTGGCCAAAGTGAAGGATTTTGCCGGAGCCGAAGCTGCTGAAGCGACAGAAGAGGCTGCCGAATCGGACCAGTCCGAAGAGGAAGGACCTGCCGAAGAAGAAGCACCTGCCGAAGAAGAAGCACCTGCCGAAGAGGAAGCGGAAAAACCGGCAGATTCAGGAGAAAAAGACGAATCCGGCGAGGAGAAATAGGAAAAATGGAAATTGGCAAGCGGATGATTGCGTCCTGATTTCATTTGAAATTCAGCCACTTAACTTTACTGAAATAGCTTCCCGTTCCCAAACCGTTCCGTCGCTTTGAAAACGAATTTTTATGCCAGCCAAGAAAAAGAAAACAGACACCCCGGCCGATGATAGCGCCGAGGAGTCAAAATCGGTCGATGAGCAAAAAGACAACGCGCTCAACCTCTTTGAAGAGGAAGAGAAGCGTGAGGCTCGTCGTGGCAAAAGCAAAAAGGCCCCGGTAAAGGAAGAGGCTTCCGTATTCGATCATCTGAAGAAGGATGCCAAGGCATCGGCGGAAAGCGGCGGGGACAATAAGGTTGAAGCGAGTGACGAGGACGATGATGAGGACGACGATGTGCCCGTAGTCATCGAGGACGAGGAGTCCGATAAAAAGATCATTCACATCAAGCCGCCGATCGTGGTCAAGGACCTGGCGGAACTGATGGATATCAAGCCCTTCAAACTCATCCAGGAATTGATGGAATTGGAGGTTTTCGCGAACCAGAATCAATCCATCGAGCCCGACGTGGCCGAGCAGGTTTGTGAAAAGTACGGGTTCGTCTTCGAGAAGGAAAAACGCGAGAAAGGCGGGGGAGTCCACAAAGAGGAGGAAGTCATCGTCGAACCGGAAGCACCGGCGATCGAGGAGGTTGAAGAAGATGAATTGAAACCGCGGCCGCCCGTGGTCACCTTCATGGGCCACGTTGATCACGGCAAAACTTCGCTTCTCGATTTTTACCGCGGCTCAAAAGTCGCAGACGGCGAAGCCGGGGGCATTACCCAGCACGTCGGAGCCTACCAGGTGGAACGAAACGGCCAGAAAGTCACGTTTCTGGACACACCGGGCCACGAAGCTTTCTCGGCAATGCGTGCTCGCGGAGCCAATGTCACGGACATCGTCGTTCTCGTTGTCGCGGCAGACGACGGTCTGATGCCCACCACCTTTGAGGCGATTGATCACTGCAAGGCCGCTGATGTGCAGATCATCGTTGCCATCAACAAGATCGATCTCGATCGCGCCAATGTCGATAAAGTCAAAGGTCAGCTTCAGGAACACGACCTCGCGCCGGAGGACTGGGGTGGCAGTACGATCTGCGCAGAAGTCTCCGCGAAGGAAGGGACCGGCATGGATGAGCTTTACGAATTGATCGGCCTCCAGGCGGAAATTCTCGAATTGAAAGGCAATCCTGCGGGGCCGGCGCGCGGCACCGTCATCGAAGCCAGCACTGAGCCCGGGAAAGGCGCGACTGCCACCATCATTGTCCAAACCGGTACCCTGAAAAAAGGCGTTCCTTTCATTTGCGGGAACCACCACGGCAAAGTGAAAGCCATGCTCACCGATACTGGTGAACAAGTCGACAAAGCGCCTCCGGGCACGCCCGTCGAAGTGGTCGGGTTCGATGAAACTCCATCCGTCGGCGACGAACTCGTGCAGATGGAAAGCGAGCGCCATGCCAAGAAACTTTCTTCCGAACGCCGGGAAGAGGAGCGTCAGGAAAAACTCGCTCCTGCGGCCAGCAAATCCGCGCTGGAGACACTGTTTGCCAATATCGAGGACGGGAAAAAGAAAGTCCTCAAAGTCATCCTCAAGGCGGACGTTCAGGGTTCCATCGAGGCCATCGTCAAAGCCCTTTATGAAATCGAATCCGACAAGATCAGCCTTGATGTGATTCGACAGGACGCCGGTCCGATCACCGAATCCGACATCATCCTTGCATCCGCTTCTGACGCGATCCTGATCGGATTCAACACCAAGGTCGAAAACAAGGCGGTCCCGATTGCCCGGCGCGAAGGTGTTCAGGTAAAGCTGTACTCCATCATTTACGAACTGATCGACCAGGTTAAAGACGCCATGCTCGGCATGCTCGATCCGGAAACCCGCGAGCACGTTATTGGTCACGCCAACGTTCTTGAAGTCTTTAAGCTTTCCTCCGGAAAAGTGGCCGGATGCATGGTCACCGACGGCCGGATCGACCGCAAAGCCCGGGCCCGCGTGCTGCGTGACGGCCAACCGGTTTATGACGGCGGCGTTCATACGTTGCGACGGTTCAAAGACGACGTCAAAGAAGTCCGGAACGGGCTGGAATGCGGGATTCGTCTTGGCAACTACAACGACTACACCAAAGACGACGTCATCGAGTGCTACGAACTCGAGAGCCTCGACAAAAGCCTGTAATGAGTCAGCGAACCGACAGAGTCGGGGAACTTCTCAAGCGCGAAATTGGAACCTGCCTCGAACGCGATTTTGAATTTCCCGACATTCTCGTGACAGTTCACCACGTCGATGTCGCGCCAAATCTGCGAAGCGCCAAGGTATTCGTCGGCGTCATTGGCGAAGAATTGAAGCGCGAAGCGGCAATCGCGAAACTGAATCACAAGCGCGGTTTCGTCCAGACCCAGGTCACCCGCCGGGTCGTTTTGAAATACACCCCGAAGCTTGAATTCGTACTCGACGATTCAATCGAGCGCGGCGTTCGAGTTGTAAATCTGTTGGATGAAATCGGCGAAATTCCCGATTTAGAGGACGTCGACAAAGACGCGGACGCGTAGAGACGAACCAACAGGGGTGGTTTGACGAACAGACCCTGTTCAGTCGAAGATGCAGGGGAATGAAGAACGAAGAATTCTGGACCTGCAACATCGATCGGAAAGGGCGTTGGTTGCGTTTTGTGCTGGGATTGATTTCCTCCGGGCTGGGTTCGTGGCTGTGGTTTGGAATCGACCAGGCTTTCTGGGGGATCGGACTTCTCCTATTGGGAGTTTTTTGTATCTTCGAAGCCGCCCGCGGGTGGTGTGCCC
>JABDJT010000277.1 GCA_013003335.1 Verrucomicrobiales bacterium
CGCGCGAAACGGTGCCGGAAAAATACGAGGGTCGGAATTTTTACATCCACAACCCGCAGGTCACCCTGATGCGGACGACGCCGGAGGAATGCGCCGAACTCGGCAAAATTCTCGCCGAGAAAGTGAACGCCTACATCGGTCCGGTCAGCGTGCTCTTGCCGACGAAGGCGATCAGCATCATCAGCGCCGAAGGCCAGTCTTTTTACGATTCGGAGGCGGACGCCGCGCTGTTTTCAGCGATCAAGGAGAACCTCAAGGACTCGGTTGAGTTGATCGAAGTCGATGCCGAAATCAACGATCCTGAATTTTCCAAGGCCTGCGCCGAAACGCTCTTGAAGCACCTCGGCTGAATTTTCTTCAAAACGAAACAACAGGGTCTGTTCGATGAACCAACCCTGTTGGTTCGTGAAACCCGTTTTTTAACTAAAAAACCACCAATCCCAATGCCACAAGTCAAACACTACGGATGTTTCGAATTCAAAGCCGGAACGACTCAAGAAACGATCGATGAATGTTTTTCCTCGATGGAATCGATGGTCGGCGTCATTCCCGGTCTGCTCGATTTCAACTACGGCCCCTACGATTCCGCCGAGGGGTTGAACGAGGGCTACACTCACGGATTTATCATGACCTTTGAAAGCCCGCAGGCGCGGGACGAGTATCTGCCCCACCCGAAGCACGAAGAGGTCAAAGATGTCGTCGTTCCGAACCTGGAGCGGGTCGTGGTCTTTGATTTCAACATGCCGGAGTAAGAAAAGGTTTTATGAGTGAAGACGCTTTCCATTCTCAATATCCATCGATCGAGCATCTGCGGGAGCGGGCTCGCCAGCGGATGCCTCGATTCGCGTTTGAGTATTTGGAGGGCGGTTGTTTTTCTGAAATCAATCTGCGCAGAAACACCGACGAGATCCGGGAAGTGCAGCTGAAGCCGTGGTATCTGAACCAGTATCCCGGTTCCAATCTGGAGACCGAGCTTTTCGGCAAAACCTACGATGCGCCGTTCGGCGTTGCACCGATCGGGCTGCAGGGATTGATGTGGCCGAGAGCGACAGAAATTCTCGCGGCAGCGGCGCACAAGCACAACATCCCGTTCATCGTCAGTACGGTAGCCACGGCGAGTATTGAAACCGTCGCGGAGCTGACCGAAGGCAACGCCTGGTTTCAGTTGTATCATCCGAAAGAGGACGATTTACGGGATAAATTGCTCGACCGCGCGGCGGATGCCGGGCTTCCCACGCTGGTGATTCTGGCGGACACTCCAACGTTTGCCTACCGGCCGAAGGAAATCAAAAACGGGCTGTCGATTCCGCCGAAAATGTCGCTGCGGAATGTGATCCAGATGATGATGCACCCGACGTGGTCGTTTGGGCAATTGGCGGCGGGCGCGCCGGAGTTTCAAACAATGAAGCCCTACATCCCGAAGGGGCTGAACATGAAGCACCTCGCGCTCTTCATGAATAAGACGTTTTCGGGCCGGCTGAATCCTGACAAAATCGCCAGGATCCGCGATCGCTGGAAAGGCAACCTGGTGGTGAAAGGCATCGTGAATTCCGAAGACGCAGAGAAAGCAATCAGCCTCGGGGTCGATGGGATCATCGTTTCCAATCACGGCGGGCGTCAGCTCGACGTCGGGCAATCGACCATCAAACCGCTCACGGAATTGGCCAAAGAATTCGGCGACCGGACCAAGATGATGATCGACAGCGGCATTCGCAACGGACCGGACGTGGCCTGCGCCCTGGCCAGTGGCGCGAAGTTTGCCTTCATGGGCCGGTCTTTCATGTACGGGGTCGGTGCGCTCGGAAAAGACGGTGGCGATCACACGATGACAATGCTTAAGCGCCAGTTGCAGCAGGTGATGGAGCAGATTGCCTGTGAGCGGGTCACGGATTTTCCGAAACATCTTCTAGCCGCCGAATCCACCTGATCGGGCCGCATCCTTCCCATGGTAAAACTCCTCCAACCTCTGACTTTTCTCGCGTTTCTTCCTCTAATCAGGGCCTTGCAGTGAGCGACGAAACCGAAATCCAGGACATCGAAACGTTTGGCGCGGCCACGCGTTACGAAGTCGTGCGGGCGCAGGAGGGCGACGAACGCAGCTGGATTTCCGACGCGCCAATCTGTGAGCTATTGAAAACTCATCACATCGGACACGTTGGGCGGATGTGGGCCAAACCACCCTTCACTGTCGTTCGTGGCGACGCATCCGGAACCTTTGCCCTGGTTGGACTCGAGGGCCGGGGAGAAACCTTGATCGACGGCGAATGGCGGGGCGTCAAAGCCGGTGAAATCTGTTTGCTGCCGGCCTTCGCCCCGACCGGCATCCGCGCAGCGAACAGGAAAGTGTGGAACTTTGCCTGGGTCCGGTATGAGGAATCCCGGGAGACGTCGCCGATTCTTTCTTCCAGCAGTCCGGTCATACATGCCGGCAGTGTTCACGCCTTGAATCATGCGATTGCCGGTCTTCACGTCGAGTCCACCCGCGACCCGGTCGAACCCGCGATGCTGCACCACTGGGTCGAGTTGATCCACGGATTCGTAAGCCGGGCGGCCCGCCCATACCAGGGCGACGACCGACTCTGGCGCGTGTGGGAAGTCGTCGAGCAGGATTTGGTGCGAAACTGGAAATTAAAGGATCTCGCCGAAATCGGCTGCCTTAGCCCTGAACACTTGCGCCGCCTCTGCCAGCAGCAACTGGGCCGAAGCCCGATTCAACAGGTCACCTACCTGCGAATGCGCCGCGCCGTGCATTTTCTTACCACCACGCACGAAAAAGTCGAAACCGTTGCCCAGGCCGTTGGCTACGAAAGCCCGTTCACGTTTTCGAACGCGTTCAAGCGGTGGACCGGAAAACGGCCATCCGAGTTTCGTGGGTGAAAGCGGGAACGAGTGTTCTACGATCCAAGAGTTCGTTCGGTGAACAGACAGGGTAGGTTCGTGACGCTATCAATCAGGAATCAACATGTGGATTTGGAATATGGTGATTCCAGCGTTGTAGCGAATGGTTTATTCTAGCCAATATTCGAACATGAAACGCATCACCCATTCTCGACTCTCTTTGCTGTTCAGCGGTTTTTTAGCGGTGACGCTTCCTTTTCTGTTGCCAGCACAATCCTCTTCGCCCGCTCCGCTTTTCGATGGCAAATCACTGGATGGCTGGGTGTCCAACAAAGGCATCTGGCGGGTGGAAGACGGGGCAATCACCGCCGGTTCTTACGAAAAAAAATTCCCGCGCAATGAGTTCATCTGCACGGAGAAAACGTATGCGAATTTTGATCTGACGCTGAAGATCAAATGCTCGGGGGATTTGAAGACGGGGCAGGTCAACAGCGGGATTCAAATTCGGAGCGCGCGGTTGCCGAACGGTGGCGTGGCGGGTTACCAGGTCGATTGCGGGAAGGGCTGGTTTGGAAAAATTTATGACGAGCATCGCCGTCGGCTGATCTATCCAGAGCCGCTGAACGAAGAGAAGCTGCTGGAGGCGGTCGACACGTTTGGCTGGAATGAATATCGCATTCTCGCCGAGGGGCCGCGGATTCAGGTGTGGATCAACGGGGTGAAAGCGAGCGATTATACGGAGAAAAATCCGGACATCCCGCTGAACGGGGTGATCGCGCCGCAGATTCACAAGGGTGGTCACGTGGTGGTGCAGTTTAAAGACGTAAAGATCAAGGAGCTGCCGCCGACCCCGGGTGCGCCGACCTGGGAATCGCTCGGCGGAGTCGAGGTGGCGCTGAAAAAAGTGACGCCTCCCCGCAGGCAGAAGGGAAAAGGAAAGGCCAAGGCACCGGCGAAGGGCAATGCGCAACCGGCCGCGAAAGCGCCGAACTCAAAAAGCGGAACCCCTTATGTCTGGACCGGCAAAGGCAGGAAGGACACGAGCTACAACAATGTCCAGGGCGATCCGAAACCGGCGGGCGAGCAGCTGAAATTGTTCACGGTTCCCGAAGGCTACGAGATCGAGTTGGTGGTTCAGGAAAACGAGGAGATCGGGAAATTCATCTCGGTGTATTTTGATCAGCGGGGAAATCTGTGGACGCAAACGGCGCTGGAATACCCCGTCGATGCGAAGGAAAACAAGGCGGTGGCGGAGGCTCTCTATAAAAGCCATGCTCGCGACAAAGTGCTGGTGTATCCGCGCGAATCGCTCGCTGATCTGCCGGAGAGCGGTCTGAAAAACCCGACCGTTTTTGCCGACGGCCTCGCGATGCCGCTGGGCATTCTGCCGTGGGGCGAGGGGGATTCGGCTTATGTGCTTCACGGGAAAGATCTGCTGTTGCTGACTGACACGGATGGCGACGGGAAATCCGACAAGCGCGAAGTGGTGCTGACCGGGTTCGGCGTGCAGGACAGCCACCTGTTTCCCCACCAGTTCACCCGCGCTCCCGGCGGCTGGATCTGGATGGCGCAGGGTCTTTTCAATAACAGCGAGGTGAGGAAGCCGGGCTCGAAGAAAAGCGTTTCCTGGCCGAAATGTTCGCTTGCGCGGATGCGTCCGAACGGTAGCGATTTCGAGCCGGTCACGGTCGGACCGAACAATATCTGGGGGCTGTCGCTCACGGGAGAAGGCGAGACGTTCATCCAGGAAGCGAACGATTTCGGATACCCGGCGATGGCGTTTCACGAATACGCCTACTACCCCGGCGGTATGAAAGCGTTCACGAAAACCTATCAACCGTCGTTTCCTCCCGCCGCGGAATTTCGCATGGGCGGCACGAGTCTGAGCGGGCTTTCGCTTCTCGAAAACGGACCGGCGGTCGATGAGGAAGCTGATCTCACGATGCTGGTTTCCAATCCGATCATTTCGAAAGTGCAATCGCTCGGGATGCATCGCGACGGCCCGCGTTGGGATCTCGAGCAGAATCCCGATCTCGTCAGCTGCAGCGATCCGTTTTTCCGTCCGGTTGCGCTGACGCAGGGCCCTGACGGCTGCATTTACATCGTCGATTGGTACAACAAGATCATTTCCCACAATGAAGTGCCGCGGAATCACCCCGACCGCGACAAGACCCGCGGCCGCATCTGGCGGCTAAAGCCCACAGCGGGCGAAGGGCGATTGGCGATCCCGGATTTCACGTCGCTGAAAAAAGAAGAACTAATCTCGATGCTTGGCGAGCAACCGACCGGTCGCGCGCATCTCGCCTGGCAAACGTTGGCGGACCGGGATGATCCGGAGATTGCGAAAACGCTCAAAGCAAAACTCGGCTCGTCCGATTTTTCTGATGCGGCCAAAATTCAAGCGCTGTGGGTTCTCGGAGATTCCGCGGCAGAGGCGGGCGCCGAACTGCTCGCTTCTAAAAACCGGAACGTCCGCCGCGAGCTGGCGCGGTATCCGGTTCATGCGGAAAATCTTCTCGATGATGAAGATCCCGAAGTTCGTTTCGCCGCGCTGACGACCCTGGGCCGTGAGCTTTCTGATCACGCCGACGCTGTTCTCCCGAAAATCGTGTCTTCCGTGAAGGCATCGATTCCAAATCCGGAGACCGTTCTCGGCGCCCGCACTAATCAGCCGATCCCGGCGGGAGATGCCTACGACCGCGAGTTTGAACGGTTCCTCGTTCGCTATTTTCTCGAGCGCCATCCGGAAAAAGTCGGTGCGTTTCTCGATTCCAATGCGGCGAAAGATCTTTCCATCGAAGGCCGGATTCTCGCAGCTCTCGCTCTGCCTCCGAAAGAAAGCGCGTCCCGTGTCGCGGCCCTGCTTCCGCAACTCGACCGCGCGCCGAACACTGAAGAACTGCTCCGTCTCGCTCAATTCCCCGACGCGCCGGGTTGCGGCGAAGCGCTTGCCGCCCTTTTGCAAAATCCAAAGTCACGCGCCGAAGTCGCGAAAAAACTGTTGAAACAGAAAACCAAAATCGATCCGAAGAAAATCGCCACGTTGCTTTCCGATGCCGCGAAAACGCTGCTGAAAGGCGATGGCGACGGAGTCGAAACAGCGCTGGAATTGGCCGGTGCCTTTTCGCTGACCGATCTCGAACCGGACATTGTCGCTTTCGCCAAAAAAGAAGGGGCCGATTCAACCGCCCGCCTCGCGGCCCTGCAGGCCTTGCGCGAACTTCGCAGCACCGAAGTCGATCTGTTCGCATCGCTTTTGGATTCTTCCGAGGACGAAGCGATCCGGGAAGCCGCTCTCGAAGCACTCGCCGCCTCGCCCGACCCGAAGGCTGCCGCCAGGTTGCTTGACCTGTATTCCGGGCTGAGCGTTGCCCAGCGGCGTGTCGGTCTCGCCGGCCTTTCCAGCTCGAAAACAGGAGCGCGCGCCCTAGTTGACGCGCTCAAGGCGGAAAAAATTCCTGCCGAAGATCTGGACGTCACCGTCGCCGAACGCCTTTCCGCGGTTCTCGGCGATGACCCCGCGCTTGCATCACTCATGGACAATCTCGATCATGTCTTTGGTGAAATTCTCACGCTCGACGGAAAGCCGACCGCATTCGCTGGCGCGACGATCGATCTGAAAGGCCGGTTCACCGTCGAGACCTGGATTCGGCTCGCGCCCGGGATCACGAACGAAGACAGCATTCTTGCCGCCGATGGCGTTCTCGATCTGAATTTTCACCAGAATCATTTCCGCGTTTGGGCCGGCAAGAATCGCGACATGGCCGTCGCCACCAAGCCAATGGCTCCGCAGCTTTGGACACACCTCGCCGTTACCCGGGATGGCAAAGGCGTAGTCAAAATCTACATGGATGGGGAGTTGGATACCGTCAGCGAAACGAGAGCCATGACCCCGTTGACCGGGCTCCGCGTTGGCTATTCCACCCGAAAATCCGGAGGCACATCCGGCGCACTGACTGAATACCGCATCTGGAATCGGGAACGTTCGCCGCAGGAAATTCGCCAGTATTTCGACCGCAGTTTCGCCGGTGCGGAAAAGCCGGACGGACTCGTTTTCTACAATGCCGGCGGCGACAAAAGCTGGGGCAAACTAGGGAAAGGAGCCTCCATCGCCCGGACGACCGACCTGCCGCCCCTGTTGACGCTTGAGGAGGCAGAGGCGCTCGACGCAAAGTTCGCCAAATACATGGAACTCGGTCGCAAAGGCGGCGATCCGGAGAAAGGCAAAATGCTTTCCGTCCTCTGCACCTCCTGTCACGTGATCGACGGTCAGGGCGGCCAGCTGGGGCCGGATTTGAGCGGTGCGGCGGAAATGGGACTGGAAGCTGTTCTGCGCAACATTCTCACCCCGAATGCTGCGATGGAATCGGGCTACCGCATCTACCGCGTCGAAATGAAAAGCGGCGAAATTATCGACGCGTTCTTCGTCAGCGAAGACAAAAACGCGGTCGTCATTCGACAGCTTGGACTATCCGACCGGCGGATCCCGAAAAACGAAATCGCCTCCACGAAATTCATTCGCCGCAGCCTCATGCCGGAAGGTTTGCTTGATGCCTTGAGTGATGAGCAGGCTGCTGATCTGTTGGCGTATTTGATGAAGGGAAGAGCGCAAGGCGCGCCGAAGCCGCAAGCTCAAAATCCGAAACCACCCGCAACCGGAGCACAGGCGGCGGCAACTCAGGCATTTGGAAAACAGGTTTCCGAAACCGGTATCAAACACTCCTTTCTCATCGCCGGAACGCCTACCGTGCTCGTTGGCGAAGACGGCCAGGTGAAATGGCAGACAAAGGGCAAAGCGCGCGACGCGTTCGTTTTGGAAAACGGGAATATTCTCGCCTCGATCAGCAACAAGGCCCAGGAAATCACGATGGACGGCAAAGTCGTCTGGAGCTACCAGCTGGCGAAGGAAAACAGGGAACTCGGCACGGCGGTGCGTCTCGAAAATGGAAACACGCTCGTTGTGGAGCGCGGCGTGAAACCACGCCTGCTGGAGATCACAAAAGACGGTGAAATAGCCGTCGAAGTTCCTCTCAAACCCGAGACCGACAACGCCCACATGCAGACCCGCATGGCCCGGAAGCTGCCGAACGGAAACTATCTCGTCCCCCATCTGCTGGCGTTCGCGGTCAAGGAATACAAACCCGACGGCACGGTGGTGAACACGATTAAAACCGATCTGGAAGAACTCGGCGGTCGCGAACAGCGGAACTGGCCTTTCACCGCGATTCGCCTCGAAAACGGAAACACGCTCGTCAATCTCACCAACGGCAACAAGACCGCGGAATTCGATGCCGAAGGAAAAGTGGTTTGGAAAGCCACCAACGAAGATGTGGACGGTCGTTTCGCCGATCCCTGCGGCGGCCAGCGCCTCGCCAACGGCAACACGATTATCTGCAGTTATGCTCAGAAAGATCCCAACAAGCCGAAGCTTTTCGAAATCACACCCGACAATAAAGTTGTCTGGGAATTTTTTCACCCGAAGGCAAGAGCCCACGAAGTGCACGTGATTTCCACCAACGGAAAACCGGAGGGAGCATTAAAATAGACTTTCACGAACCAACAGGGTCTGTTCGATGAACCAACCCTGTTGGATCGTCAGGAGGAATTTTGAGATGAGGATCCAAACCATCGCATCATTCCGCGAATACCTGGCCGCTCTGGTTTTCGCAATCGAATGCTTCCCATGCATTTCGATCATCGGGCAGACAAGCGAACAAATTGATCCGCCGGAACCGGTCGAATCTGCGAAGTTTTCCACTCCCGCTGAACGAATTTCCAGCCTCCTCGCCGAGAGATTTGGATTCGGAGCCGAAACGATCGGCGGAGCGAAGGGAGTCATGACGGAGATCACAAGCCTGACTGACGATTCTCTGTTGAAGGCAATCACGGACGACACCCCGAGGTGGATCTATTTTCATCCGTCTCTCGACGGCCAAACGTGGATGGTCCCTCACGGTTCGACCGCATTCGGGAAATACAAAACGGTCGACGGCAGAGGGGTATCGATCACCTGGCAGTATGGAATTCCGAACAACAACAAAGGAATCAATCTTCCTCCGGAAAAGACGCCGGTAAAAAACGGACAGTTGAATGCTCAAAAGGGACAGTTAATTCTCGTCGGTATTACCCACGTGGGTGATCTGGGGTGGCCCTATGCTTACGAATCGCCCTGGTTCAGCAACGGCGCTACTGATGGTTTGGAGATCTGGGGTGGTCAGCATTACTGGATCCACAAAAATACGTGGAAACGAATGTCCGACGAATCTCTCGGCGTGTATCACAATGGTGGGACACCGGACCTGGTAACTTTTTCGAAGAATATCTTTCTCGAGACGAAGACTGGATCGCTGATTGGCAATGGCACGGCTGCCGGGAGCGGGAGGATCACCATTGCCTACAATCTATACAACACGATGGTCAACGGACGATCGCCGGGCGAGTTTCGTAATATGGACGCGCATGTCTTCAACAACGTGATCGGCTATGTCAACGACGACGGGATCCGGGTCGGAAAAAATGCCCGGGTCATCTCAGAAGGAAACGTCTTCGACATGGGCTGCGACAGTGCAGTTTCAGGTCCGCGAGTGATTCGGTATGTCATCCCTGACGAAAAGCCGCGCGGGATTCTCTATTCCGAAGGCGACATCGTCAGCGAAAAAGCATCCACCTGTCCCCACACGCTCGACGAGGGCTACATCACCGCGCCATCTCCCAAACCGTTTCAGATTCCGTACAAATACAAGCTTCTGAAATCGAGAGAAGAAATTTTGAAGGCCGTGGGAACTCCCCGTTGACGAAACAAGTTTGGTGGGTTCATGCCGCTTGAATCCCAAAGTGGATTTCAGTTATGGAGTTTTTCCTTCCTCTACGGCAGGCTGTATTCGCCCTGCATCGTGATTTCTAACCAAATTCCAGCGCATCAATTCAAGATGAAATCAAAATTTCTCATCCTTTGTATTATTCTCGGTCAGGCAATTGGCTCCGGTGTTTTCGGGGAGGAAAACCGTCCCAATCTCGTCATCATTTTTACCGATGATCAGGGCTACGCCGATCTCAGTTGCTTCGGCGGCAGGCATGTTTACACGCCGAACATTGATCAGATGGCGAAGGAAGGTGCGCGACTGACCAGCTTTTATGTGGCCGCGCCGCTTTGTACGCCCTCGCGCGCGGCGCTGATGACGGGGTGTTATCCGGCGCGGATCGACATGGATGTGCCATCTTCGATGGAGATCAAAATGAAGCATCTTCCGCCGGGTAGAAAATTCCCGGTTTGTCTGGCGGGTGACGGAAGAGGGCTGAATCCGAAGGAGTTGACCATTGCTGAGGTCGCGCAATCCGCTGGCTACAAAACCGGGATGTTTGGGAAATGGCATCTGGGTGACCAGCTGGAGTTCCTGCCCACGCGCCAGGGTTTCGAAGAGTATTTTGGGATTCCCTACAGTCACGACATGCAACCTCGGCACCCGAGGCAGAAGTTTTTCAAGTTCCCTCCGTTGCCGGTGCTGGAAGGTGAAAAAGTGATCGAATTGGCACCGGATGCCGACTACCTGACCCGTCGCATCACCGGGCGGGCCGTCGATTTCATCGAGCGGAACAAGGACGAAAATTTCTTTCTCTACGTCGCCCATCCGTTACCGCATGGTCCTTTGGCGGCCTCGCCGGAAATCAAAAAAGAATATGCCGAACAGCTCAAGGTGAATGGCAGCGGCAAGCCGGGCATTTTTCCAACGACGATATATGAAATCGATTGGTCAGTGGGAGCGATTCTCAAAACGCTCAAAGAGCAGGGCATCGACGAAAATACGATCGTGCT
>JABDJT010000276.1 GCA_013003335.1 Verrucomicrobiales bacterium
GATTCAGGCACTTCAAAATAACTCGCCGGCCCGTTCGTTTTGAAATCGGGCAGCGGCGTCAGCTTCCCGAGCCGGTATTCGATCAGCTTTCGCGCTTCGCCGGAGGAAAGAAAATTCTCATCGGTCAGCATTTCGGTTGAGCTCACCGGCATCAGTTCGATGAACCGCAGCAGCAAATCCCGCTCACGCGCGAACTCGACGAGATCCCACAATTCATGCTCGTTTTGCCCGCGCATCAGGACCGAGTTGATTTTGACCGACTCGAAACCGGCCTCCTTCGCAGCCTCGATCCCGGCAATCGCCCGGTCAAAATAATCCCGCCCGGCATTCTGCGCGTAGGTTTCGCGGTCGAGCGTATCGAGCGAAATATTGGCTGTCCGCACGCCGGAGCGGACGAGGCAGTCCGCCACCGTGAGCGATCCGCCTTCGTTCCCCGGCTTTGCGAGCAGCGTTCCGTTCGTGGAAATCCCGATGTCGTCAATCCCGTCGATCCGTCCCAGCTGCTCGACAAACCACAGCACGTTCCGGCGCGTGAGCGGTTCCCCGCCTGTCACGCGCACCTTGGAAATTCCCAGTTCCGCCCCGACACGAATCACGCGCAGGATTTCCTCGTAGCTGAGGACGTCGTCGCGCGGCAGCCATTCCTGTTCCTCCTGCGGCAGGCAGTACCGACACCTCTCATTGCATCGATCCGTGATCGATACCCGAAGGTAGCTGATTTGATGGCCAAAATTGTCCTGCATGTTGAAGTGGTCGGGAGCAAAAAGGTAGCCGAAGCGTTGAGTCCGCGCCAAGAGATTTGCGTGATTTCAAAATGCGAGGGGATTCTCTACGATCCGGGCATGAATATCCGAATTGTTTCCCTATTGCCCGCTCTGTTCCCGATCTCTCTTTTCGCACAGGACAACACACCGAAGCCCGATCCAGTCACGATTGACGCCGCAAAATTCGAGACTCTCCAGGCGGCTTTCGACGCGGTGCCGGAATCGGGCGGACTGGTCCGGCTGCCGGCCGGGACGGTCGAAATCACAGAGCCGCTCGTGGTCCGCACGCCCGAAACGCGGATCGAAGGTGCGGGCGCATCAACGCACATCAAGAACCTGAACGAAGCCGGGAAACCTGCGCTGATTCTCGAGCCGACGGGCTACGCGGAAAATCCGAAGCTGCGGATGTGGCGGGTCCAGCTGGGGAATTTCCGGATCTCCGGCAATGAAAAAAGCGGCGACGGCGTGCACGCGAACGGCATCCAGGAAATTTTCATCCACGGATTGTCGGTCGATCATCACGGGGGACATGGCATCTCGCTGGTGAACTGCTACGAGGACCCGCGAGTGAGCGACTCGATTTTGACCTACAACAAGAAGGCCGGGCTGTTCATCGATTCCGGCCACGACATTGTGGTGAACGCGAATCACTTCGAGGAAAACCAGGACGCGGTTTTCTGCACGAACGGATTCAACCTCTGCATGAACGGCAACAATCTCGACGACCATCTCGGCAATGGTGTGGTGATCGAGAACACCTACGGCTCGGTCGTTTCCGGCAACATGATCGAGGAATGCAACGGCACAGCGATCATCCTCGACCGTGACTGCTACGGCATCACCCTGAGCGCGAATGTGATCGCCCACGACATGGAAGGCGGGATCGATTTGCGGGACGCACACGGTTGCGCGGTGTCCGCGAATACCTTCACGCTCGTCCACCGGCACAGCGTTCGCGTCGGACCGGAAAGCGGTCGGATCACGATCACGGGAAACAGTTTTTCCAACTCCCACATCGGGAACGGCAAACTGAAACGGCCCGCCGAACATGAACGGCCCATCTCGCGGGACATGGGAACAGGCGTGGTGATCGAGGGTGCGAGCCTGATCACGATCAGTGGAAATTCGTTCACCGGCATCGAAGCGGAAGCTGTGAAGGCCGATGCGAAGTCCGGAAAAATCCTCGTGCAGGGAAATCTCGTGTCCGATTGGGGACGGGTGAAAAAAGACGCCAAGGCCTTCGATTTACCGGAAGGCAACGGCGTGGTGGTCGGTCAAAATCTGGTCGATGAAACAGAAAAAGAGGGGGAGTGATCCGGTTTCGACGATTGATTCCCGGGAATCAATCGTCGTCGAAATCGAAGGCGTATTCGAATTCCCGGTCTCCCCCGCCATCGCTCTCCGGATCGTCCGAAGCCCGACACCGCATCCAGTGCAGAAGCGCGGTGCCGAGTCCGATGAGGAGAGCAAATACAAGTTCGGGGTTTTCCATGGACAGATTTTCCGGGAAATTTGCCGACCCGACCACTACAACTCCGGCCCCTGTTTGTACCGCCTGCCTTGATTCCGGGGCGCGATCGACGAAAGCAAAACCGTCGACCTTGAGAAGGTGAAAAAAGAGAAGTGGGAATACTACGGGAAACGAATGCGAAGCCGCGGCCTCACCCCCGAAATTTCAGATCGGGATTTCCTGAATTGGTGGGAGAAGGAATTGAGGGTCAGGGACTGAGAAACCCAAGGATCTCCGACCCAACAGGGTGAATGCGGCTATCACACCCGGTTGGATTTTTTTTCGCTCTTCACGGCTTAACTGATTGCGTCATAATTGCGGCTTGCATCCAGCGTTAGACTCTGAAAGTGTACAGCTTAAGGA
>JABDJT010000298.1 GCA_013003335.1 Verrucomicrobiales bacterium
AGATATCCCAGTCCTTGAGCGGCTCATTCAGGAAAAACCCTTTCAAGTAATTCGCGCTCTCATCGGGGAGCGTGCCCGATTGCGTCCACTCATCGAGAAACGCGTGCTCTTTTTCGACCTGCACGAAAAGGTGCATCGCCTTTCGGACTTCAGGAGTCGTCCCAGAAAGCGTACTGATCGGGTCCACCAGTTCAGCCGGCGAATAGGTTTCCCCGCAATTCCCGCAATTGTCGCCCGGCTGATCGGTTGAGCCGCATTTCGGGCAGGTGCCGCGCACGAATCGATCCGCCAGGAACTGGCCTTTTTCGACATCGAACAATTGCTCGATTTCTTCTTCGACAACCATGTCGGCCTCGCGGAGCGATTTCCAAATCCGCTCGCAAAGCTCCCGGTTTTCCGGGCTGTGAGTCGATCCATAATTGTCGAACTCGATACCGAATCCCGAAAAGTCATCGAGGTGACTTTGCTGCATTTCGGCGATGAATTCCTCCTCCGTCACGCCTTTGGCCTGAGCGCTGATCATGATCGCCGTGCCGTGGGTGTCATCAGCGCAAAGGTAAATGCACTGATTCTCCCGCATTTTCTGAAACCGCACCCAGATATCGGTTTGCAGATATTCGACCAGGTGACCGATGTGAACCGGCCCGTTGGCGTAAGGCAGCGCTGAAGTGACGAGAATTTTTCGCATCGCCACGAATCAACAGGGTTTGTTCGGCGAATCAACCCTGTTCAATCGAAATCGCGAATCGAACAAACAGGGATCGTTCGGAAAACAGACCCTGTTCGTTCGCGCGCAGCCGATTTTTGAGTTGCGGGAATCACGGAGGTTTGGTTAGCCTTTTCTCATGAAACACAGACTCTGGATGGCCGTGCTGGCGGCATTTTTGATTGGATTGACTCTGCCGGTCGAGGTTTCGGCGCAGAAAAAAACCGCCGGAAAATCGACGACTTCGAAAGCAATGAAGCCGAAGTTGACGGCAGAGGAGAAAAAAGAACTGGCTGAAGCGGAGAAAATTCTGAAGAAACTCGACACCTACAAGAAAGGAAAATTCACCCGGCTGCTGAATTCCGGCAATAAGGCTCATATTCTCTCACTGCCGGGCATCGGAGAAAAGACAGCCGAGCGTATCATCGAAGCACGGCCGCTCGAATCATCCGCTCACGTTGTGCTGGTTCAAGGCGTCGGGCTGAAGACTTTTGAAGAGTTGGTCAAATCGCGATTGTGAATCGGGTGATTTCCCGATCAATCAGGATTCCACGACTTTCGCGTCGATCACGTCTTCAGATTTTTTCTTGTTGGCCTCTGCTTTTGCGGCCCGCTTATCATATTCTTTGGCCTTGCCGAACATGTGGGTCAGATCGATTCCGAAATAAGCCAGACAGGAGAACAGAATAGCGGCAGCAGCGGCTTCGTCGAATTGTCCGACGATCGGAACCAGTTCCCAAAGATCGCGCAGGAAACCCGCGCCCGGGAAACAGAGGTACAACCCGGACAACAGGCCGAGCGTTCCGATAATCATGGAGTTCACGAGGTTTCGCTTGGGCTTCACCGCGGTGGATTGATTGGTTTCATCTTTCATTTTCAAAGGTGTTTGAATTTTCTGACGCAGTTTCGAGCTTTTGAACCGGAAGCGGCGTTATAAAGACACAGACAAATTGTAGCGGTTATTGTTCGAAGTAAGATTCGGAAGACTTTGTGAAATTTTTCACAAAGTCACCTTGACCGGCTGAATCAGTACCCCGATACTCGCCCGACCCCGCAATTTCCGGTTTTTCATCTGCCCTGAATGTCAACCAACTCCACCACGGAACTTGAAGCTCCAGACGCCGCTGCAAAGGCCGCAGCGGCTGTTCAGGAAGGCTATCAGCAAACGACGGAAGATCTTGTCGGGGAGAAGCTTGTGTTGAACATGGGGCCGTCTCACCCGGCGACTCATGGCGTGCTTCGCCTGGTCCTCGAAATGGACGGCGAATTCGTGACAAAAGCGGAGCCGGACGTCGGGTACCTGCATCGCGGCGACGAAAAGATCGCGGAGAATATGCAATACAATCAGTTCGTGCCGTATACGGACCGGTTGGATTATCTCGCGCCGCTGGCGAACAACGTGGCGTATGCGTGTGCGGTCGAAAAGTTGCTCGGCTGGGAATTGCCGCCGCGCGGTCAGGCTCTGCGCGTATTGTGTTGTGAATTGGCCCGGATTTCCTCGCACCTGCTCGGGGTGGGTGTCTACGGCATGGATGTCGGGGCAATGACTGTTTTCCTCTACACGTTTCAGCATCGCGAAACCGTTTATAATTTGAGCGAGCAACTGACCGGGGCGCGTTTTACGACGAGCTACACGCGTGTCGGTGGGCAAATCCGCGATATCCCCGAAGGATTTATCCCGGCGGTTGAGAAATTTCTCGATGAAATGCTGGTGACGATTGACGAGGTCGATCGCCTGCTGTCACGGAACAAGATTTTCCTCGATCGGACGAAAGATGTCGGTGTGATTTCCGCCGAAGACGCGATTTCGTATGGAATCAGCGGCCCAAATTTGCGTGGATCCGGGATCGAGCATGATTTGCGGAAAACGAATCCGTATCTCGGTTATGAGAACTACGATTTCGATATCCCGATTGGGACGTATGGAGACTGCTACGACCGCTATCTCGTGCGAATGGAGGAGGTGAAACAGTCGGCAAAAATCATCCGACAGGTCATCAAGAATATGCCGGATGGCCCGATCAACGTGGTCGATCCCAAGCAGAAATTGCCGGATAAGGAACGCGTTCTGATGAGCATGGAGGAGTTGATCCACCATTTCATCCTCGTCACCGAAGGCATCGACGCGCCTCCGGGCGAAATCTATTTTGGGGCCGAAAATCCGAAGGGAGAACTCGGTTTTTACATCCATTCGAAGGGCGGCGGGGTTCCCTATCGCCTGAAAATCCGTGCTCCTTCTTTTATTAACCTCAGCATTCTCCACAAACTCCTGCCCGGCTGCATGATGAGTGATATTGCCGCGATTTTGGGAAGTTTGGATTTTGTGATGGGAGAATGCGACCGCTAACGAACGAACCCTGTTTGTTCGCCAAACCAACCCTGTTGATTCGTAAGTTTAGTTTTTCCATGTCATTTGAAGTTCCAGCCGATGTCGAAGCGAAAGTCGACGAGCGCATCACGCATTATCCGGTGAGCAAACGCTCGGCGGTGTTGCCGGTGATTCATGAACTGCAGCATCACTTTGGGTTTATCTCGGAGCCAGCTGTGGAATGGATTGCAGAGAAGCTGGAGTTGGAGCCGATCAAGGTGTTGGAAGTGGTGACGTTTTACCCGGGAATTCGCCAATCGGCGCCGGGGAAATATCACATCCGCGTCTGCCGGACGCTGAGCTGCGCGATGGCGGGAAGCTACGAGCTGATGGAGTCGCTGTGCGAAACGGCGAAGATCGATCGCTCGGGCGTGAATCATCACAATCCGATCGCGGTCAGTCCGGACGGCAAATTCTCAATCGAGTTCGCCGAATGTCTTGCAAGTTGCGGGACGGGCCCGGTTTGCCTGGTGAACGACGATTTTTACGAAGCGGTGGAAGACGCCGGTGAATTGCTCGGAAAATACAAATGAGCGACCTCAAATACATCGCCGGAAAAGAGCCTCATCCCCGCGAGCGGCGAATGATTTTTAAAAACGTGGACCGCGAAGGCTGGGATCAGTCGATCGACACCTACGAAAAGGACGGCGGCTATGAGATGCTGAAAAAGGCGCTCAAAATGGAGCCGGGCGACATCACCAGCGAGGTGAAAGCCGGCGGCCTTCGCGGTCGCGGTGGAGCGGGTTTCCCGACGGGCGTGAAGTGGGGCTTTCTGCCGCCGAACAACGAAAAGCCGGTCTACCTGATCTGCAACGCGGATGAATCGGAGCCGGGCACATTCAAAGACCGCTACATCATTCATCAGGACCCGCATCAGCTGATCGAAGGCATGGTGATCTCGTGTTTCGCGGTGAATGCGAAGCTAGCTTACATTTATATTCGCGAGGAATTTCCGGAAGGCGCGGCGATTTTGGAAAAAGCAATCGAGGAAGCGCACGCGAAAGGCTATCTCGGAAAAGACATTCTCGGCACGGGTTTTGATTTGGAAATTTATGTTCACCGCGGTGCGGGTGCTTACATCTGCGGCGAGGAAACGGGCCTGATCGAATCGCTCGAAGGCAAGCGTCCGTATCCTCGAATCAAGCCTCCGTATTTCCCCGCAGCGATGGGGCTTTACCTGTGCCCCACGATCGTGAACAACGTGGAGACGCTCTGTCACGTGAAGCACATCATCGAGCTCGGTGGCGAGGAATGGGCAAAAATCGGCAAGCCAAACAACACGGGCACGCGTTTGCTTTGCGTGAGCGGCGACGTCCAAAAACCCGGTTACTACGAAGTGGAGGTCGGTTCGCTGACGATGGGCGAGCTGATCAACGACGTTTGCGGCGGGTTGAAGGAAGGGCGCAAGTTACTGGCTGTGATTCCGGGAGGTTCCTCGGCAAAAGTTTTGCGCGGTGATGAAACCTACCAGGTCGGCGACGATGAACTGACAATCTGGGATATCCCGATGGACTTCGACACGCTGGCAGCCTGCGGATCGATGGCAGGCAGCGGCGGGGTCATCGTAATCGACGACAGCCGCTCGATCAGCTGGGTGCTGAACAACATCAATGCGTTTTACGCCCACGAATCTTGCGGGCAATGCACACCGTGTCGCGAAGGCTCGCTTTGGATGAAGAAAATCACGGACCGCGTCGTGGCTGGGAAAGCGTCGCCGCAGGATATCGACACGCTGTATGGCGTCGCGAAAAATATCGACGGCCGGACGATCTGTGCGTTTGGCGAGGCCTGCTCGTGGCCGACGGAGAGTTTCGTGGAAAAGTTTAAGGATGAACTGGTTGCGGATACAAAGCCGGAGCTGAGTGACGATATTTTGAACCCTGAATCTGAATTGGCTGCGGCCGGACTTGGATGAGCGAAGAGAAATCAGACTTGATCGACGTCCAGATAAACGGGGAATGGCATTCCTTCCCGAAAGGCACACGCATGATCGAAGCCTGCCGGTTGGCGGGTTTCGAGGTGCCGCATTATTGCTATCACCCGAAGCTGACTTCGCCGGGCAACTGTCGCATGTGTCTTGTCGAAATGGGAATGCCGCCGCGTCCGCGGCCGGGGGAAGATCCGCCGGAGCCGGATGAGGACGGGCACGTTCCGATTTCGTGGATCCCGCGTCCCGCAATTGCCTGCGCGAATACGATCGCGCCGAACATGGGCATTCGCACTGAGAGCGAGATGACGGAGGAGTGTCGCGAAGGCGTCATGGAATTGCTCCTCGCCAATCACCCGCTTGATTGCCCGATCTGTGATCAGGCTGGCGAATGCAGCCTCCAGGAATTCTCCGTCGAACACGGCAACGGCCAATCGCGTTTCCGCGAGCAAAAGGTCAAAAAGCCGAAAAATGTCGATATTGGCCCCCGGATCCGGCTTGATGACGAGCGGTGCATCATGTGCAGCCGATGCATTCGGTTCATGGATGAAATCGCGGACGATCCGGTGCTTGGGTTCACCGATCGAGGCAGCCACACAACGCTGACAGTTCATCCGGGGCACGAGCTTTCCAACAACTACTCGCTGAACACAGCGGACATTTGTCCCGTTGGCGCGCTGACTTCCAACGATTTCCGATTCCAGATGCGGGTGTGGTTCATGAAGGAAACCCATACCATCGACACGAATTGCGCCACGGGCTGTAACGTGACGGTTTTCTCGCGTGAAGACAAAATCTACCGCGTGATTCCGCGTCGAAATGACGACGTGAATTCCGATTGGATGCCCGATTCGCATCGACTCAACATTCACTGGATCGACAGCGAAGCGCGCCTCACCGATCCGCTGATTCGCGATGAAGACGGCAAAAATCACCGGGTTGCGAACTGGGCGGAAGCACTGCAAAGATCTGCCGAAGCGCTCCGCGATTTCGATGGCGGCGAGATTGCCGTGATCGCTTCCGCGCGAATGACGAACGAGGAACTGCTTATCACGAAGCGCCTCGTGAAACAACTGAATGCGGGTCACGTCGACGTCGTTCCGCGCGTCGGAGAGCCGGACGGCTATCTCATTTCCGCCGACCGCAATCCAAACACGAACGGCGCGAAACTCGTTCTCGGAGTCGAAGATCCGGGTGCGTCGCTCGATCAGATCAAAGATGGCATCGCCCAGGGCCGCATCAAAGCGTTGATCTGCCTCCAGGAAAATCTCGTCGATGACGCCGGTTTTTCCGCCGAAAACCTCGGCAAACTCGATTTTCTCCTGACGAGCTACCCGCTCGCCAATCCGACGGCTGAAGCCGCCGACATCGTCCTGCCCGGAGCTTGCTGGGCCGAGAAATCGGGCACGATGATCAACGGAACCGGCCGCCTTCAGCGGTTGAACAAATGCATCGACGGCCCCGGCCAGACCCGCGAGTCCTGGGAAATTGTTCGGGACTTGATCCAGGCCCTCGGCGGCGGAAACGGCATTTACTCTGCGACCGAACTTTTTGCCCAACTCGGCGATGAAGTCTCCGAATTCGAAGGCATCACCTTCGGTCAAATTGGCGACCTCGGGATTCCACTGATCGAAACCGACGAAACCATCCCGCTTCTCGAGCGCGAAGCCGAGCGCAAGGCCCAGGGCCTGATTGTTGGATAAATTTTAGAAGAACCGCATGCTGAACCTCGCCGCCATCGACTTTGTTTCTCTCGGTGTTTCCACCGCGAAAATCATCGGGCTCGTTTTCCTGACGATCCTGCCGATGGTGGCCTATTCCGTCTGGGCCGAGCGGCGCGTGTCCGCTTACATCCAGGACCGTGTGGGCCCGAATCGCGTTGGCTGGGCCGGCCTGCTTCAGCCGATTGCCGACGGCTTGAAATTCATTTTGAAGGAGGATTTTACGCCGAAACACGTGCGGACCGGCTACTACTGGCTCGCCCCGGCGCTCACGATGGTTCCCGCGCTGATGACCTGCGCTGTGCTTCCGTTCGGCTCCGAGTTGTTCGGCGAAAAAATGGTGATCGCTGATCTCGACGTCGGCCCGCTGTTTGTTTTCGCGATCGCTTCGCTGTCCGTTTACGGAATTGTTCTCGCCGGTTGGGCCTCGAATTCAAAATACCCGTTTCTCGGCGGAGTTCGTTCCACGAGCCAGATGATTTCCTACGAAATCAGCCTCGGCCTCTCGGTCATTCCCCTGTTTATGATTTATGGACACTTGAATCTCGGCAAGATCGTCCAGTATCAGGCCGAAAACGGATGGGCACTGCTTCCTCTCTGGGGAGAAAGCCTGCAAAATTGGAACTGGCTGCTGATTGTCCCAATTTTCATCTCGTTCATCGTCTTCGTGACCTCGATGTTCGCCGAGACCAACCGTCTTCCCTTCGATCTTCCCGAATGTGAAACCGAGCTCGTGGCCGGCTATCACACCGAATACAGCTCGATGAAATTCGCGCTCTTCTTCCTCGGCGAATACGCCGCCATGATCATCGGCTCTGGCCTGGCGGTGACCCTTTTCCTGGGCGGATGGAGTCTTCCCTTCGGATGGCTGACCCCGGAAAGCGTCGATGCGGAAGTGCCCTGGTG
>JABDJT010000319.1 GCA_013003335.1 Verrucomicrobiales bacterium
GCTCCTGGACTGGGTGCTGAATTCGAAACGGACATTCTGCCCATTTTCAAGACCCACTGCTATGAATGCCATGGTCCGGAAAAACAGAAGTCGGGTTTCCGGCTCGACCTGCGGTCGGCGGCGTTGCGGGGCGGGAGTGAAAGCGTGGCGATCGTGCCCGGCAAACCGGACGAGAGTCCGCTCCTGGAATACGTGAGTCTGCCGAATAATGACGATCTGCGGATGCCGCCGAAGGGCGACGGGTTGAGCGAAGCGGAAGTGGGAGCGCTGCGCAAATGGGTCGCGGGCGGCGCAGTTTGGCCGGATGAATTGGCGGGGGAGGATCCGCGACTGGACCACTGGGCGTGGCAACCGATTTCAGTCAGTGGTGAGCGAACAAAAGCGAACAGCGTTGATGAGTTTGTCAGGGCGAAGCTGAAGGAGAAAGGCCTGACCATGTCGGCCACTGCAGATCGGAGGACATTGATTCGACGCTTGTCGTTCGATCTCCATGGAATGCCGCCTTCTCCCGAAGCGGTTAAAGCATTCGTTCAGGATCCCGATCCGGATGCTTACAAAAGACTGGTGGAGCAACTCCTGGATTCTCCACATTACGGAGAGCGCTACGCGCGCCACTGGCTCGACATCGCCCACTACGCGGATACGCACGGCTTCGAACGGGATAAGCGGCGGGACTCGGCCTGGCGATATCGTGATTATGTGATTTCCGCATTGAATGCAGATAAGCCTTACGACCGCTTTCTCCGGGAACAAATCGCGGGGGACGTGCTTTGGCCGAATGACGAAGCTGCGACTGTCGCGACTGGTTTCCTTGCAGCCGGACCCTGGGACTTCGTCGGGCAGGTGGAAACAAAAAGCCCCGTTTTGCGTCGATCAGCACGCGCGCTCGATTTGGACGACATCACGACCCAGGTGATGACATCGACGATGGCAATGACGGTGAATTGCGCCCGCTGTCACGACCATAAGCTTGATCCGATCTCGCAGGAGGAATATTACCAACTCACCGCCGTATTTGCGGGGGTGAAACGGGCTGAACGCGTGACGTCACAAAAGCGGCTGACCGAGTACGAAGCGACAAAAGCAGAGCTGACGAAACAGAAAAACGCACTCGCGTATCGTATCGGGCAGCTGCGGGGAGACGGTCTGGATTTGGCTGACATCGTCGGTGGCGGCAATGGGCACGGCTCGGGGACTTTCGGAAACGGGATTGATCCGCGCAACGCCGCTGTGCAGACACGGAAATTTGGCGCGCTGGGCAACGTGAAGACAAATCACTACGCCAAATCGAAATTCGCATTTGTCGATGGCGTGGTAATCGCAAACGGGAAGGATGGCGCGGAAATTCCGGTCAGCTCATCCGGCCATTCCGTGAGCGGGATTCCCACCACCGGTGGTGGGGCGTGGGACCACATTCGAAACGGCCCGGTCGCCAGCCAACATTCTTCGAAACACGGTGACATTGATTTTACCTTGGATGGCAACACGCTGCTCGGCATCCACGCCAACGCGGGTATCACCTTTGACTTGAACAAAATTCGCCGGGCAACGGGCGAAACGGAGATGCGGTTCACCTCGCAAGTCGGATACTTCGGTGCGTCGGGCGGGAACCGTGCAGATGTGTGGATTTTCATTGATGGTCAGCAGGCAGTGACCTTCAAGCACCTCAAGCGGCAGGATGGATTACAGGTAATCGATCTTGCATTGCCGGGCACCGCGCAGTTTCTCACTTTGCTCGCCACCGATGGCGGAAATGGTTACAGCATGGACCAGGTCGGGTTCGGCAATCCCAAATTGATCCCGGCGAAGCCGAAAGCTCTCTCCGAAGCCGGCGCCCGCGAACTGACGCGACTCCGGCACGAATCTACATCAATCGATTCAAAAATTGCGGCACTCGGCCCGCCGCCAAAGTTTTACGGTGTCGTCGCGGAAAAGGATATGCCGGAGGTGCGAATACAGCGACGCGGTAACCCGGAAGCAGAATTCGGAGACCCGCTCTCCCCCGGCGCACTCTCAGCCCTCGCGATGCTTGATCCGAAACTCGGAGACAGGAATTCCTCCGAGAAAGAGCGACGAAAAGCCCTGTCAGAGTGGATCACTCATCCGGACAATCCGCTGACCGCCCGGGTGATCGTGAATCGGCTCTGGCATTGGCATTTCGGGCAGGGCATTGTGGATACGCCGAGCGATTTTGGTCTCGGCGGCGGACGTCCCTCCCATCCTGAATTGCTCGATTGGCTCGCGGCCGAGTTGATCCGGAACAAGTGGTCCCTCAAGGCGATCCATCGTCTCATTCTACAGAGCGACGCTTACCGGCAAATCTCGACTTTCCCGGTAAACGATCTCCGAATCGCTGTCGATGCGGGAAATCGCCTCGTCTGGCGCCAAAATCCACGGCGGATCGAAGCAGAAGCTGTGCGGGACACCGTGCTGGCCGTGAGCGGCAAACTGAATCGCGAGCGTGGCGGTCCGGGCTTTGAAGATTTTAAATACACCGAGGCATATGCGCCGATCTATGAATACGTCACCGCGGATGAGCCAAAGGTCTGGCGGCGCAGTATTTACCGCTACATTGTGAGGACGACACCGGATCAGTTCCTCACCACCCTCGATTGTCCCGACCCGGCCAACTTCAATCCGAAACGGCTGACAACGACCACGCCGCTTCAATCGCTCGCTCTCTACAATAATGAATTCATGTTGAAACAGGCGCAGTTTCTTGCCGAGCGCCTGGAAGCGGAGGTTGGAGGCGATGCCGGCGCGCAGGCCAGTCGCGCCTTCCAATATGCGTTCGGGCGCCTCCCGCAAAGGGAGGAGGCTCAGCTGGCGGAAGATGTGATCAGCCAACACGGCCTGTTTGTCCTTTGCCGCTCCCTGTTAAATGCCAACGAATTCGTTTACGTTGATTAGGATTCACGCCATCCTTGAACAGGTCTGCGCCCACGGGAAAAATCGATCCAACAGGGTCTGTTCAGCAACCGCACCCTGTTGATTCGAAAACCGGTTCGTGTCAGTTTTTTGAGTGCGTGAGATTGCGCATCGCACGGAATTTTTTCAAAAATCGGTTGGAGATTGGGGCAACCCGCTTCACCATTTTCAGACGTAACAGATTTTCATCCCAATAATCGAACCAGGAATATCACATGTCAGCAGAAACGATGAACACAACCGCAGGCCGATGCCCGGTCATGCATGGCGCCCACGCGCAAAGCACGGCAACCGGAAGTACGGCCAACCAGCACTGGTGGCCGGAACAATTGAATCTCAAGCCGCTCGGGCCATCCGACCCGATGGGCGACGATTTCAATTACGCGAAAGAATTTGAGACGATCAATCTCGATGAACTGAAAGGTGATATCGAAAAGGTTATGACGGATTCGCAGGACTGGTGGCCGGCGGATTACGGCCATTACGGTCCGCTTTTCATCCGGATGGCCTGGCACAGCGCGGGAACCTACCGGATTCACGATGGTCGCGGCGGCGCGGGTGCTGGAACGCTCCGTTTTGCCCCGCTGAACAGCTGGCCGGACAATGTCAGTCTCGATAAAGCCCGCCGCCTGCTCTGGCCGGTGAAACAGAAATACGGCCGCAAGCTTTCCTGGGCGGACCTCATGGTTCTCACCGGGAACGTCGCTCTCGAGTCGATGGGTTTTAAAACATTCGGCTTTGCCGGCGGACGCGAAGACACCTGGGAACCGGAAGAGGACATCTACTGGGGGCCGGAAACGGAATGGCTCGGCGACGAGCGCTACACCGGCGATCGCGATCTGGAAGAACCGCTCGGAGCCGTTCAGATGGGGCTGATTTACGTAAATCCGGAAGGCCCGAACGGGAATCCGGACCCGGTTGCCGCCGCCCGCGACATCCGCGAAACTTTTGGCCGGATGGCGATGAACGACGAAGAAACTGTCGCGCTGATTGCCGGTGGTCACACCTTTGGCAAGGCCCACGGTGCCTGTGAGCTGGAGGGGAACATCGGTCCGGAGCCGGAAGCGGCTCCTCTCGAAGAACAAGGATTTGGCTGGAAAAACGATCACGGCAGCGGAGTCGGTGCCGATGCTTTCACCAGCGGACTGGAAGGCGCCTGGACGACCGAACCGACGAAGTGGGACAACAACTATTTCGAAAATCTGTTCGGATATGAGTGGGAACAGACCAAGAGCCCGGCCGGAGCGACTCAATGGACTCCGAAAGAAAATGGTTCTTCCGTCGCCACTGTCCCGGACGCGCACGACGCGGACAAGCAGCATGCTCCGATGATGTTCACCACCGACCTTTCCCTGAAAGAAGATCCGGCTTACGCTGAAATCTCGAAGCGTTTCCACGAAAATCCGGACGACTTTTCCGACGCCTTCGCACGGGCCTGGTATAAGCTGACTCACCGTGACATGGGTCCAATTTCCCGCTGTGTCGGCGCGGAAGTTCCCGCCGAACCTCAGATCTGGCAGGATCCGGTTCCGGAGGTGGATCATGAATTGATCGACGATTCGGATGCCGCCGATCTGAAAGCCAAGATTCTTGATTCCGGCCTTTCGGTTTCTCAATTGGTCTCCACGGCGTGGGCCTCGGCCTCGACTTTCCGCTGCACGGATTATCGCGGCGGTGCCAACGGCGCCCGGGTCCGGCTCGCGCCGCAAAAAGACTGGGAGGTCAATCAACCGACCCAGCTCGCCAAGGTGCTGGAGACGCTTGAAGCGATCCAGGCGGACTTCAACGATTCGCAATCCGGCGGCAAGAAAGTGTCGCTGGCCGACGTGATCGTTCTCGGTGGTTGTGCCGCGGTTGAGAAAGCTGCGAAAGACGCCGGTCACGATGTTACCGTGCCTTTTTCGCCTGGACGGACGGATGCGACGGATGAAATGACCGACGAAGAGGCCTTCGAAGTTCTCGAACCGAAAGCGGATGCATTTCGAAACTACTATCGCAGCGACAACCGGCGCCGCCCGGAAGAGATGCTCGTCGACAAATCGCAAATGCTGAGCCTTTCCGCGCCGGAAATGACGGTTTTGGTCGGCGGCATGCGTGTGCTGGGCGCCAACTACGAGGCGTCAAGCCACGGTGTCTTCACGGACCGGGTGGGGACACTGACGAACGATTTCTTCGTGAACCTGCTCGATATGGGAACGAAATGGGATTCCGATACCGTTTCCGGCGGTTCGATCCAGACGGCCGAGCCCGAAAAAATCTACAAGGGCCACGACCGGCAGTCCGGTGAGGAAAAGTGGACCGGGACAGCGGTCGATCTCGTGTTCGGCTCGAATTCCCAACTGCGGGCGATCGCCGAAGTCTACGGGTGCAGTGATTCACCGGAAAAATTCGTTTCCGATTTTGTCAACGCCTGGGCCAAGGTCATGAACCTTGATCGATTCGATCTGGCCTGATCATCTTCTTTCGAAAAAACCAATTCGCCGGGGGCGTATCCAATTTCGGATGCGCCTCCGTCGCTTGAATTTCTAAGAAACCGCCTCCCCAGGGGTCTACCCCACATGAAAACTCCACTTTTCGCGCTCCTCGCGGTAGCGGTTACGTTCGCCGCCGTGTCATCGGCTCTCGCCATGGTTTCCGTTGCCTCAGTCAAATCGCTGGATGAGATGCCCAAGCATCTCAAATTCCGCACCAGCCCCGCCACCCAACACGATCTGATCAATGTATGGATTACTGTCGTTGAACCGAATCCGAAAGATGTCGGCGTCTGGGCGAGCCTGACCACCAAGGTCGACGGCAAAATTCACTCACGAGCCAGCCTCGTTTCCCATAAAAAAGAAGACGGCTTCTCCCTCAGCTTCCAGATGCCGCGCGAATCCTTCGATGAATCGACCATTATGATTGCCGTTCGCGGAAATGATCTCAGAGATGTCGGGCACGAAGTCGCGCTGAAGCTTTTCAAACCAGAGAAGGAATAGCCGCCAGCGCCCTGTTTTACGCTTCCCGAATCTGTCGATTTGTAGAAGATCAGCGAAATGAAAACGTCCCGTTCGCTTCTTAAAACTCTCCTGGTCGTCGTCCTGGCGGGTGGCCTATCGATTCCCACTGCCGCGCAAAAGAAGAGCCCGCTCAAAGTTTACGTCCTCGTCGGTCAGTCGAACATGCAGGGCCACGCCCGCGCTCACACCCTCGAACACATCGGCATGGACGAGAAAACCGCGCCGATCCATACCGCGCTCGTTGCCAAAGACGGCACCCCGAAACTTCACGACGACGTGTTCATTTCCTATCTCTCATCCAATGGAGTAAAATCCGGCAAACTCTCCACCGGATTTGGTGCCGACGACGGAAAAATTGGCCCCGAGTTGGCGTTCGGAGTTTTTACGCAAAAGCATGTCGTCGAACCGATCCTGATCATCAAAGCCGCCTGGGGAGGAAAAAGCCTCAACACCGATTTTCGTCCGCCCTCTGCCGGGCCCTATGTTTTTAACGAAACTCAGCTCGAAAATTTCAAAAAACAGGGCAAAGACCTCGCCGAAATCAAAGCCGCCAAAGCGGAGGCGACCGGCCATTACTACCGCCTCACCGTCGAACACGTGCAAGACACCCTCGCCAAAATCGGCGACGTCGTTCCCGGTTACACCGATGGTCACTACGAGCTCGCCGGGTTTGTCTGGTTCCAGGGCTGGAATGACATGGTCGATCGCGGCACCTACCCGACGCGAGATCAGCCGGGCGGATATGACGCCTACACCGAGGTCATGGCCCACTTCATCCGCGACATGCGTAGAGATCTCGACGCGCCCGAGATGCCGTTCGTCATCGGCGTAATTGGTGTTGGCGGTCCCGTGTCAAAATATGGCCCGAGTCAGCAGCGCTACGCCGGCGTTCATCAAAACATCCGCGACGCTATGGCCGCGCCAGCCGCTATGCCCGAATTCAAAGGCAACGTCGCCGCCGTTTTGACGGAGAATTTCTGGGACCTTCAGCTCACCGAATTGAAGGAGAAAGAAGGCAAAGCGAGGCAGCAGGCGAAAGAGCTGAAAGTCGGCCGCGACGAAGAACGTGCTGCGTTCGAAAAATTCCGGGACGAAGAACTGACGGCCGAAGAGCAAAAAATTCTTGAGATCGGCATTTCAAACCAGGCCTATCACTACCTCGGTTCCGCCAAGATTCTCTCCGGGATTGGAAAAGCGTTTGCCGATGCGATCGCCGAAATGCGGGACTCGGCAGAGTGAATCTTCAGGAGTCCTCTGACGGCAGCGCAAACACCACCAGGCTCCCGCCCTTCGGTCGCCCCGATTTTCCACCGCCAGCTGAAATCGCGACGTACTGGCGACCATCGATCATGTAAGTGCTCGGCGTCGCGTTTCCTCCGAAGGGCAACTTCGTTTTCCACAAAACCTCGCCGGTTTCCTTGTCAAAAACGCGGAAGGTTTCGTCCGCCGTTGCCCCGATAAAAATCAAGCCGCCGGCCGTCACGAGCGGTCCGCCGTAATTTTCCGTGCCGGTTGGCGGAATCCCACGCGCGGTCAGCTCGGGATACTCGCCAAGAGTGACCGTCCACTTGATTTCGCCCGTGTTCAGATCCACTGCGTTCAGCGTCCCCCACGGCGGTTTGATCGCCGGATAACCCTCCGGATCGAGCCAGCGCCGGAATCCGCCGAATGCATATTCCACCGGCTCATCCGACTTTTCCGCCGATTTTGGAACACCCGGCTCCTGCCGATTCGCCGATGGCTTTTCGATCGCGTCTTCGGCGATCAGATACTTGATGATCGCGTTCCGCTTCGCCTCCGGCATCGTCGAGTAGCCCGGCATTCGCCCACCGCCCACGCGGGTGATCTGCTCAATTTCCTCCAGCGTTTTGCGTTTTGAAATATCAACCAGCGACGGAAATTCCGCCGCCGCATTTCCTTTTCGATCCAGCCCGTGGCAAGCTCCACAGAAGACCATGTAATCCTTTTCGCCCGGCACCAGCTTCGTTCCGTCGGGCCGCCGCGTCTCGACCATCTGCAGCAACCACGGCATTTCATTGATGTTCACATAATAAATCCCGTCCGGATCGGCCGCACCGCCGCCCCATTCCATGCCGCCGTCAAAACCGGGAAACATCACCGTTTCGTTCAAACTCGGTGCGGGAAACGGACCGAAATTTGGCGACGCTCGAATGCGATCGAGCGTCAGTTGCTTGGTTTCCGGAGAAATATTCGAGACATCCGCTTCCGTGTATTTTTGCCGCATCAACGGCTTTGGCTTCGTCGGAAACGGCTGCGTCGGCCAGGCCTGCTCACCCTTCAGATCCGATTGCGGAACCGGCCGTTCCTCGATCGGCCAAAGCGGTTCACCCGTCACCCGATCAAACACAAACAGCAGCCCGTGCTTCGATCCCTGCGCGACGGCGTCGACTTTTTTGCCTTCGTGATTCACCGTCAGCAACACCGGCGGGCACGGCAAATCTTTGTCGAGCAAATCGTGATGCACGATCTGAAAATGCCAAATCCGCTTCCCCGTTTTCGCATCGAGCGCGAGGATGCAATTCGCGAACAGATTTTTTCCGTGTCGTTTTCCCCCATAAAAATCCGGCTCCGCTGTTTTCGTCGCAACATAGACAATTCCCCGTTCTTCATCCAGCGATTGCCCGCACCACGGCATCAGCCCAGTCGCCGTTTTCCACGCATCCTTCGGCCACGTGTCGTGCCCCATTTCGCCTTGCCGCGGGATGAGGTGAAAAATCCAGCGCTGCTCACCGGTCCGAACGTCATACGCCCGCACCGCGCCCTTTCCGCCGACGCCACCGACGATCAGCTTGTCCTTAAAGATTATCCAGGGTGTGTTCAAACCCGACCCAAGCTCGATCGATCCATTCTCCCCAAAACTCCGAATCGTCTGCCCCGTTTTCGGATCAACCGCGAACAGAATCCCCGCCACCGCTGTGAAAAGCCGCTTCTCTCCGCCTTCGTCGTTCTCCCAATAAACCAGCCCACGCTGGCGCGCCCGCCCTTTTCCCGATCGTTCCTTTTCCGGATCCCACGTCCAGATTTCTTCCCCGGTCGCCCCGTTCAGCGCGACAATTTTCCGAGTCTGCGTCGGCGTAAAGAGCACTCCGTCCACGATCAAATTATTCGCCTGATATTCCGCTTTTTCCCCTGTGTCGAACGTCCACGCAACTTCCAATTTCGAAACCGTATCCCGGTTAATCTGATTCAATTCCGAATACAAATCCCGCTCCTTGCCGCCGAGATAAACCGGCCAGTCCTTGTCCTGCGCGGACACACAATTGATCAACAGCAGCGATATTAGACACAGGCTTTTCATCATGAAATTACGAATCAACAGGGTTGGTTTGGCGAACATACCCTGTTGGTTCGTTTTGGGAAGCCGCACACAGAGACGCAAAGGCGCAGAGAAGTTTCAAGTTTCACAACCTCAGAAAAAGAACAACACACCCGTCACCAACTGATGCCTGTGGTCCCATTCGTCGCCGAATTTGAAGGCCTGCCAGCGATGGCCGAGTTTGGCGATAACTCCTTCTTTCACTTCCCAGCGAAGGCCGTAGGTGAACCAATTGAAATTGAACTGGTCGTTGGTGAATTCGTAGAAAAATTCCTCTTCGACGAAAAACTTCGCGTCCAGAGGCCCGAACTCCCAGGGGGCGATGAGCCGGGTTTCATTTCGGTAACGGATTCGGTCGTTTGCGCCGCTGCCGCTTTCGAAGGTCCGGTATTCCAGCCGGTGCCGATTGGAAAACGACCAGTCGCCCAGTTTCGTTCGGTAGCTCAAAAGACCCGACGGCCGGTATTCATCCCGCCAGTCGTCGCCGATTTCCAGCCAGGCATGCCGGTAGCCAACTTCTGCAGCCCAGCCATCACCGAGGTCGTAGCCGACATTTAAATCGAGATAGCCGAAGAAAAAGTCGTCGAAACCATCCCGCGAGGTGAACAAATTTCGCGAGGAGAGATACCAACCATCTTCCAGCTTGTGTTTGAAAATCAGATTGTGCGCCGAGCCGGTGTCGTTCTCAGCCCGCGAATTCCCAGCCAACAACAGGAAGGCGAGGGCAAAAGTCAAAAATCGGAAAATGGGCATCTCGCGGAGTTTCGGGGAGAGCACCCGTTCCAAACAAGCTCCAATTCAGTTTTGAAAGCGGCGGAAATCGATTGAGGGAAAAGGTCCGAAAATCACGATTCCGCTTGCGTATTTAATTAAACTTTCTTAAATACTCAGTTTTAAGAAATTTCTCATTCCTGACGCGCGTGGGCCTTGGCAACTCCTCAACATCCCCCCAACTCCGGTTCGGGGTCTGATCCCCATGACGGATCTTCGGATTCGGTACCTTTGCATCGGCCGGGCACGAACATTTTTTCGCGTCCGCCCAAAGATTCAACTCCCCCGTTTTCCGGTGCCGATCCACCGCCGGGAAGCTCTCACGCGTTTCCTCCGAACTCTTCGGCTCCTGCGCTGAACAACCCGTTTGGACCTCTTAAGGAAGATGTTCATCCGCCAATGTCATCCGAAGATTCCGACGGTCCGCCCGGTCCTTCGATGCCGGAAGAGACTCGATCGCAATTTGCCGGCGTCGAACGAACGGAGCAACCGCCCGCGGACTTGTCATCCCGCCCGCCCTCCGCTCATCAGCCAATTCCCATGTCGGAACCGGTTCCCTGGGATCGGGTTCCCGATTACCTCCCGTTTGGTCTAATAGCATTCGACACCCAGCAAAATGTCGTGTTTTCGAACGAACGGTCAAAAGAGCTGCTCGGGATCGGGGTCGAGGAGTGCACGGATATCGAAGGCTGGTTTGAGCGCACCTGTCCGAATCCGGATTACGCAGCACGAGTCTTAAATTCGTGGCGGGAGCACGTTTGGAGAAAGCAATTGAGCCGGACCTTTTCCCTGAAAGGCGCGGATCAAAAACTGAAAGAAATCGAATTCACGCCGAAGCTGATGGATGACGGCGGCCTGCTGGTGACGCTGATGGATGTAACCGAGGCGCGGCGGAAAGAAAGCACGCTGCGGCTTGGGGAAAAAAAATTCCGAACCGTCTTCGTGAATGACCCGGGCGGGTTGGTTTTGGTGGATCGCACCGGCCGGATTCTGGATGCGAATCCGTCCTTTGAGGAATTTACCGGGAAATCGGTGACTGAGCTGCGAAAAATGGCCCTCGGGGAATGTCTCGTGCCGCAGGACGGACTTCGATTACGGGCCGCGGAGGAGCGAATGAATTCCACGGTGTCAGGTGGAGAGAATGACACCATCGAGGTTCGATTCCGCCGCAACGGCGCAAGTTCCGCAACCCTTCCGTCGACCCGTCTCACGATTTGCCCGATTCGCGACGATGAAGGCCGGACGTTAATGGGCCTGTATTTTCTCAGCGGCCCGGAGGAAAAAACGGAGACTGCTCCGCCTCCCGAACCCGAAACGAAGAACCGGCAGTCTGAATCGAATGGTGGTTCGCAGTCCCGCGAACTCGAACAGAGCCATCGGCAGAATCTTGCGCTTTTGAGCCTGATTCCGGATTTGATCCTGCTGATCGATCGCGATTTGAACGCGCTCGACGTTTCCCCGCCGTCCCCCGAATCATGGACTGGCCCTAAGGTGACCGATGCCTGGCGCGAGGCACCGCTGCAGGCCTCCTGGCCGGAACTCTTCGAGGCAGTCCGTTCGGATTCCAAATCCGTGTTTTCCGGGGAAACGATTTCCTGCAGGGAGTTTCAGACGAAAAAATCCGGACCGTTTGCAGTCAGTCTCACACCTTGCGGGGGCGATCGAATTTTGGTTCGCGTGGCCGACATTTCCGAAGACCAGTCGCTCCGCCTCACTGCCCGTTGGCAGGAAACCGCTCTCGAAAGGCTCGACGAACCGATTGTGCTCACGGATTTGAAAGGAACGGTTCTGGCGATGAATCCCGCGGTGATTTCCGAATTTGGATATCGGAAAAACGAATTGCTCGGGTATGGGATTTCGCGCCTTTACGCTCGTGGAGGAGATGCCGCCCGGGAATTCAACACCCGCCTCTCAAAGGCTCTCAACGAAGAAGGGAAATGGAGTGGACGCAGTGAATTTTTCCGGAAGGACGGAAGCACAGGTGTCTGCCGGGTTTCGTTCACGCCCGTGCTTGGTGAAGATGGAAGACCGACCGCCCTGCTTGCGATTCAGCGCCCGCTGGCGGAAGCGCACGACGGCACGGATAAATCTCTCACGGAGGGAAAAATTGATTCGTCTGATCTCATCCACGAGCAGATGCAACATCGCTTTCGCAACCAGTTGCAGTTGGTTACCAGCCTGTTTTCGCTCGAGCAGGAAGCCGGCAGTGACGAGGCGGATTCGAAAGAGAATTCCGATCGCTGGCAGATTCGATTGCGGGTTATGGCGGAGGCACATGCTCATTTGCACGGACAGGATGATACCGTCTGGATCGATCCGTTGATTCGTTCCATCTCCGATGAGGTGACTGCTGTGTATGGATGTGGACCCGGCCGACGGGAGGTCGTCCTGAGCGGAACCGATTCAATCCGGATCGATGCTGAAATCGCCACTCCCTTCAGCCTTTTGATTGGGGAAATTCTACGACTGGCTCTCCAGCGGACCGTGAGCACCGATTGTCCTGCCGTTTTCCTGGAGCTTTTCCGGAAAAGTGGTGCCGAACTGGGCCTCGTCGCGACTCCCGGGGCGGGTGGCGACCTCTTCCCCGGGGCGACTGACCAGGCCCTTGTCTCGATGAACAATCTTGCCCGCCAGTTGCGAGGGCGCCTCCAAATGACGAAAAGCGACGGAACACAGGCGCTGACCTTGATATTTTCAAGTGGAGTGAAACCCGGAAACGAATGATATTTTTTTCCCTCTCCAAACGTTCCTGAATCGAATGAACAGGGTTGGTTC
>JABDJT010000321.1 GCA_013003335.1 Verrucomicrobiales bacterium
TGAATTCAGCGGACAGATCCTCCCGATGAAGTTCCTGCCCTTCCGGATCGGTGATCGTGATTTGCAAATCAGTCGTCCCCTTGGCCAGGGGGCGGATCGTCAGGCGAGCTTTGTCAGCATCGTCCACTCGATAGCGGACCGGCTCGTTCCGGTTGCAAATCCAGTAGCGACTCTGCATAGGCCCGGTTTCCAGCGGCTGCCCATTCAGCTTCGCTTCAAAATCAATGGCCACGGATGGATCCAGGACGATCAGCCCGGGCCCGAACTCCGTCCGCCAGGTGACAGGCTTCTCTCCCGTCAGTTCAATGCTTTCGGACGTCGCGTCCCCTGCCTCATTGTAGAGCAGGAGTTCCACGATTCCCGGCCCGGCGGAATCCAGCTGCAAAACCACTTTCCCGCTGTCGGGAATTTGAATTCCCCCCTTGAATCCGGCGTTGACGTCGAACCGGCGTTCCTTCAAATCTGAATACGGAATCAATCCTGCGAAATCGAGCCTGGATTCGATTTCCCGGACGATGAACTCCCGGTTTTCGATTCCGATCGGTGCAATCGACCTCCAATGCCTCCGCATCAGGAGCGCCTTTTCCTCCATCAAAAGTTCCGCATCCCCTTTCATCCGGTGACGCACCATCAACGTCCGGTCTTGCTCGGGAAGCCGATCCCAGAGATACACTACCTTCCGGTCCACGATATGCTCCCGAATCGCGACCCGCACCGGAATCGAGCCCACCCCATGATGGGACGACGCGGTTTTTACTTCTAACCGGTAGGTTGACGGGTCTGCCGGTAAATCCAGGTAGATGTATTTCGGAGAAGTCGGAATCAACCCGGAATCTACGAAGGCCGACACCGGGATCAGGTCTTCCGGGGCTTCCGGGTTCACGTAAAGAGGGACGGTAGTGAGAAACTTCGCCGTGCTGGCTTCAACTGCCTCACCGGACGAATCGAGCAGGCGATACTCAATCCGGAAGGGATATTCCTCCGACTCCGTCTGCTCTCCTTCCGGAAGCACGCTGGCATATCCTGTAATCCGGATACGCTTGGCCGTTCGCGGAATCCGGAATTGCAGGGTTTCGCCCGAATCGGGATCTGCCAGGAAAACGGGTTCGATCCAATCGGATTGAAAATCCGTTCCCGCACCGATCCCGCGACCGGCATTCAGCTGCCAACCCCGGATCGCCAGCCACGTCCCGAAGCAGAACAGAAGGAAGATGGAAAGCAGGTTCCGGAACCGACGGTGAAGGAGAGGTTTACTCATCAGCCCCCCTTTCTTCAACCATCAGCCAGGCTTTCCTCGACCGCAAAAAATCACCCGGCTCTGTCGAAACAGAACGCGGAGAGATGGGAAAAAACCTGGCGGCTGCGACCGTGGAATCGTCGACAAGAAACAGGAAAACCGGGTTCGAGTCGCCCGGCTCAAGAACGCATTCGACTCGCAGCCCTTCCAGGTTCTGCACTTCCTGAAGCAGGGAAATATCGTTTGTATTCCGATACTCATCGAAGAGAACCCGGATCTTCGCCGACAAACCGGGGTCGCCCGGAATGATCGGGTGAGCCCCCAGTTTTTCGGCAAACCCTTCCCGGTAAACCGGAATCCCGAGGGCATCCAGTTGCGCCAGCAATTCACGATTCTCTCCTCCTACTCCATACGACCTCCGAAAATCCGGAGACAGCCAGATCGACGCAAATGTCGCATTCTCCACGTGATCCAGGTATTTCGACTGGATATTCAAGCCGAGTTGATACCGGAAACTGGCCGGGTCACTGGCATCTGCCCACGCGTGCAAGACTCCGTCCCGCTCGAGCAGGCTTTCGAAAGGCCTTAGCGCCTTTTTGATTTCGTCCCGGTTCAGGTTTTCGAGAAACGGGGAAATGAGAACCGATTCTTTCGGAAACAGCTCTCCCGGATCGGGATGGAAGGCATGGATTTGCAGGACCAACCGGGAACCGTCCGCGGGGCGATCCAGGCAGGCCTGATGGGCCGCGTTGAATACGCTGTGAATGTTTTGCGGCTGCGTCAGGGCACTGCTTCCGTCGGCGTTGGCCGCCCGATGACAGCCGGAAATCAAAAGGGCTCGCGCCCGGAGCTGATCGAACAATAAATGAGCATAGTTCGCCAGGCTGAGATTTTGATGCCTGCCGGGCACTTCGATCACCAGGGAACTCGCTGACGAATCAGCCCGCACGATCAGCGAACCGGTGTGCCGCATCCGACGGCCTTCGATTTCCGCCAGCACCAGCAAATCCCCTTGAACCCGGATTTCGTATCCGAATTGTTTCGCCTGCGACTGCAAAAATCCGATCCGCGGATCATGGACCGACTGAATCTCAAGCAACGGAACCAGGACCGTCTGCTGAAAACGCAAGACCTCCCCGGGACGCATCGGCCGGTAGTCGTCCGATCCTTCCGCCGCCGGCAGGGGCAACTGCGAAACAGTGAAGGGTTCTGAGTCGGAATGAATCTCAGCCCTACCACCCGCCAGGTTCTGAAGTTCCCCGCCCGTCACGATCCATTCCGCGAAATGAGAACGGTTGGTCCCCCGTTGAATATTCCGCTCTCGTCCGGCGCTCCCGGCCAGTCGGAACGTCCCTGCCCGCTCCTCGATCGCTTTCAGGCTCAGTTCCGGCGGCAACTCTCCTTCCACTCGCAATTCGTGCGCCTCTCCGGTTCGCACCTGGATCGCCGATGTCTTCCCGGCCGCCAGATGAAACTTGTGAAAATAGCTTCCGGCGTCACGTGTCACGCCTTCCCGGCCCAAACGCTCCAACCCTTTGGGCCGCCCCCCGATCGCGAGGGCTTTCGCGCCGTGCTCCCGGAACAGCCACCGCGCCGCTACCACCGCACCCGGTTCATCCAGAGGATACGGACACTCCACTACCAGGTCCGATTCGCTGCGGAGATCGATCGCATACACACCCCGACCGCTCGCCGGGTCCGGGGAACTGATGATCACATATCGGTCATCGATCAGCCGAACTTCCATTCCGCTGATTTGGACAAAGTGAATCCCTTCCTCGCGGAAGCGACTCGATTCATACCGGGATGCCCGGACCAACCGGCTGATCCCGCGCTCGAAATACACCAGGTGCCGCAATTCCGGCGGACTCGTCTGTGCCGGCAAATACACCTCGTAAAGCCTCTCGATTTTCCGTTCGAGAACCTTCTCAAATCCCTTCCCCCGCGACAGTTCCGCTGCTTCTCCACCCTCCGCGGCAAGGAGTGGTGAACTTTTCCGCCAGCTTTCCGGCAGCAGGGTGAAACTGAACCCGATCACGTTCGCGATGAGGATGGAAACCAGCGAAATCTGGAGGGTGATCCCCACTTGCTGGACCACGGATTTCAGCTGATGCATCTTCATCGCCATCAGGGTCGGCAGCAGGTATCCGAAACCGTAAAAATCACTCACCTTCGCATCGGGAAATGCAAAGCCCGCCGCATGGCCGACGACCAGCTTGAAACCAAAGCTCACCGTGAAGAACAGCAGCATTTTCCGGGCACCCTCCATCGTCATGTCCCGCAGCAGGGGCGACTTCATCAGGAGCGTGCTGAGGTATAGGATCACAATGGCTTCCACGACCGAGGTCAGGATTTTCATCGGCTCATACCACTGGACAGCCAGCAGCGCCGGGATCATGATGCCGTTGAAATCCCAGCCATATCGGAGGTTCATTCGCGAGGCAATGATCGAGGTCGTGATCATCACGATGTAGGCTTTCGGGCTGGAATCGATATCCGTGGCGATGTCTTCATAGAGAAATGCCAGGTTCGTGATGCTGAAATTCGTGCCCTCCATCAGGATCCAGCGAACGACAAACCAGGTGACCGCGATGTTGAAGACAAACGGCACCGCCCCGCGGAGCAATCCGGATTTCCAGAACTGATTCGCCGTGAGCGAAATCACGATCAGCCCGAAACTGTGCAGATCGGTCTCGAAATCAAATTTCAGGTCCCACTGCCCGGCCATCCACGCCCCGGCTGCGGGCAGCAACCAGCCGTCGGACACCAGCCGGACAGCAATGCTGCAAAGAATCATCGCGAAAAACCGGTCCCTCCCGAAAAACGCGCATCCGAATCCGGTCTTCGGCATGACCTTGGCCAGTCCGCGAACCATTCCATACACGATGACGGATTGCACGCAGATGATGGCCGCCGCCCAGGGTTTCACCATCACGAGCGGCACGAGGTATCCGGGAACCACGAGACCGGAAAACGTCCAGCCCAGCCGCAGATTCATCACGCAGAAAACAACCACCCCCACCCAGACAGTCGTCACGACCGAACTGGCCAGGCTTCCTTCCGGAAAAACTGGGATGGGAAACAGGCCTTCCATGCTTCACCGCGCCGCTGCCGACGCTTTCATGATTTGTTTGAGTTCTGAGACGAGGTCGGCCAGCCCGACCGGCTTGTTGAGAATCCGGTCGGCCCCGGCATCGATTGCTTTCTGAATGGTTTCCTCCCGATCGACTCCCGAATAAACGATGATCGGATTGCTGTAGCCCAGTGACTTCCGGGCTTCGCGAATCATGGTGACCCCGTCCACTTCCGGCATCATCAGGTCGACGAGGAGCACATCGAAAGCGGCCCGCCCCTCGTTGCGCAGGACGTCCAGTCCTTCCCGCCCGTTTTCTGTCGTCACCACCTCGAAGCCCTCCATCTCCATCGCGATCTTCAACAGGGTGCGATTCGTCTCGTCATCATCCGAAAACAACACCCGTCCCGCCGACGGCCCGCCCGCTTTTTCAGGCGCTTCGTCCGGCACGATATACAGCTCAGGGGCTGGGCTGGATGATTCAGAATTCATTGTGTTACACGATCGCCCTCAGTCTCAGGACGAATTCCAATCCGTCTCCCAGTTCACTTCCGGACTGCAGGGTGGCACCCCATTCCTGCAGAAGGGTCATCTGCCCCGCGAGGCGCCGAAGTTCTTTTCCACCCTGCGTTCCTTCGCGGCCCAGCTGCTGATCCAGCTGATTCTGCGGGAGACCGGTCCCTTTCCCCGAAAATCGCATCGTCACTTCGTCCGCCGTCTGCGACACATTTGCCGCGACCTCGCCTTCTTCGAACGCGTCGTCGATCAGGACCGTCAGGATCGAGACAAGGGTTGATTCCAATTCGAGGGGATCACCCAGCACCATCGAGATGATGTCCGGCATCTCCAGGTTCAGGCGAACCCGCTTTTCGTCCCGGATCCGG
>JABDJT010000333.1 GCA_013003335.1 Verrucomicrobiales bacterium
AGGTCGAATTCGCGCAGACCCATCACAAACTTGGAACCTCCGTTTTCGTACAAATCGATCAGCCGCTCGATATCCCGCGGATCATTTGCGCCGTCGCCGGCGTAGAAAACGAAAGCTGCGATGTCCGGCTCGACATTCAGCGCAGCATCGATCGCGGCGAGGCAACCGTGGCCATACCCCGACCGATCGGATTCGCCCACCAGGACCCCGGCTTCGGTTGCGATTTCGCCAGACCGATCCGTGCAGCCATTCAATCCCACGGCAATCACAAACTCATGCCGGTCGATTTCGGCGAGAAGGGGTTTCAGTTCGGAAAGCACCTCGCCGAGGCATTCGGCCTCGTTTTGCACGGGAATGATGATGGCGAATTTCGACGGCACGGTGCGAAAAAGACTACTTGCGATTCCCCGGATTTGAACCAATCGTTTGCGCTCGCTCACACGAATTTGAATTTCAATAATGCTCGGGTGGCGGAACTGGTAGACGCGCAGGATTAAGGATCCTGTGGGGCAACCCGTGGGGGTTCGAGTCCCCCCTCGAGCACTTTTTCTCCGGGGTCAAAAGGCGAAAAAGAAAGAAACCGTTTTTTCAAACGATCGAATGAATCAGTCCCAAAAGCCGACGGCGATTCTTCTGATGTCCTGCCCGGACCAGGCCGGGATCGTGGCAGCCATCTCAGCTTTCATTTCGGAAAACGAGGGCAATATCATTCACCTCGATCAGCACGTCGATGCGGAGGAGAACGCATTTTTCATGCGGCTGGAATGGGAAGTCGAAGGCTTCAAAATTACCCGAAGCGAAATCGCCAGGGCTTTCGAGCCTCTCGCTTCGGGCTTCGGAATGAGCTGGGATCTCTATTTTTCCGATATCAAACCGCGCATCGCGCTATTCGTGACGAAAGAAAATCACTGCCTTTACGATCTGCTTTCCCGGCATGAAAGCGGCGAACTGCCGATGGAAGTGCCGCTGATTGTCAGCAACCGGATGGACCTGAAACCGGCGGCCGACCGTTTTGGAATTCCATTTTACCACTTCCCGATTACGAAAGACACGAAGGCCGCGCAGGAAGCCGAGGAAATTGCCCTGCTGCGTGAACATCGCGTCGACACCGTCGTTCTCGCCCGCTACATGCAGATTTTGAGCAGCCAGATGATCGAGGCGTTTCCGAACCAGATCATCAACATTCATCACTCTTTCCTGCCCGCATTTCCCGGCGCTAAACCGTATCACTCCGCCCACGAGCGCGGCGTGAAAATCATCGGTGCAACCAGCCACTACGTGACCGAGGAACTCGACGAGGGCCCGATCATCGCGCAGGACGTCGCCCACGTCTCCCATCGGGATTCCGTCCGCGACTTCATCCGGAAAGGAAAAGACCTCGAGCAGGTCGTGCTGAGCCGCGCGGTCTGGATGCACCTGCGCCGTCGCGTCTTGCCCTACGAAAACCGGACGGTGGTGTTTGGTTGACGAACGGGATTCGCGATTCAGAATCGCTCCTTTGATGGGCGGGAATTTTCGAAAGATTCAAAAAATCGCGAGGCGCGCCCTCGCACTCCTGCTCCCGGGCGGATTGGGACTGTATATCTGGTTTGCGGTCTTTGCTTTGCCTCCGGAACAGGGTGATGACTGGGAGGGCCTTTTCGTGAACACAACCGATCCCCACCGAATCATCCGGTTGCAGGAAAAAGTGCAGAAGGCGGACGAATTGGCTATAAAAGGAGCTCAACTTCGGAGAGATGGTGCCGCCTTTCGCGCATCAGGCTCTTTCTTCCGGGCTTTGTGGCACCTCCCATCCCGGACAGTCACGCGGCCCAGGGTAAAGGCCTATCGCCGTCAGTTTACGGATTCCCTGAAGGAAATTTTAGACTGAGAAAAGGCCTGACGCCCTCACTCGTTCACATCGAACAACAGCGGCTTTTCGGCACCGGGATTGAACAGTTCGTCCCAGTTCAACTCCATGTCGGCGGTTTCACCCAGCATGTCGAACAGCGGGGCGGTCTCGCCATTCATCAGCAGACTCGAGTTATTGATCGAAATTTGAGAAGTGATTCCCGACTCGTCCACCACCACCATTTTTTGTTCCACCCAGCTTTGCAAAAGCGGTGCGAATGCTTCGTCAGATGCCAGTTCAGCCGGCAATTCCATCTCCAGGTTCGCCTTGATTCCGGTGATCGCTTTTTTGACCGTCGACATTTCCAAGAGGGGTTTGCCTGCTACCCAGCTCGTTTCGAAATCCATTTTGGATCGCCCGTGCTCGCCGTCCATTTGCAGGTTGATGACAAATTCCAGGCCGGGCGTAACGAGTCCGACCAGGGCTTTCATGTAATCGGCGAGCGCCGCCATTGCGACCTCGGGATTGTCCCCGGCCATGGCTTGCGCCTGCTGCATTTTTTTCGCCTCCGCGCTGAAGGTTTCGAGTGCCTTCAGGTCCAGCTTATCCACGCGAAATTCGCCCTCGAGCCCCTTGCTGACCAAGGCCTGGAACGGCTCGAACGCCTCTCCCGCGGGCATCGTCAGGCCGCCCGCAGACAAATTCTGCCGACTCACCAGCTTGCCGTCTTCCACCGAGGAAATCTGCCGGGTTTCCAGGTCCTTGATCCGGAAAGTCGCCCCCTCAGCAGTCCTCACCAGGATGTTCGGGCAGGTGAACACCATCTCCCCTTCGGTCGCGATGCCATCGGAAAATTTCTGATCATTCAACGCCAGTTCACTTTCCCGCATCTGGAATTCCGTACCGTCGTCCGCCTTCAATTTCAGCGTGCCGATTTCAATCTTCCCGGAACCGGCGTCGAGTTTTCCTTTCAATCCGCGGAATTCCAGGTCGCCCTCCACTCCTGCCTGGTTCACGATCTTGTATTTGTATGGCGCAATTTCCATCTCAGTCGATGCGCTGGAAAACCCGGTTGTCAGGGCGATTTTCAGAGGCTCCTCACCCATGAATCCGCGTTCGAAATACTTTTTCACACCCGGCGGCAGCGCGTCCGTGTCGATCGTCGTTTTCGTGTAACTCGTGCCGAACTTGATGCCGTCCGACGTGAACAGGATCGGGCCGTGCGAGATTTTGTGATCAAGGACCAGTTCGAGGCTCCCCGTCTCTCCGGGTGCGCCGACCACCACCTTCGATTTTGCCGTGCTGGAAGCAAAACCCTTCTCAAAGGACTCCGCCTGGAGGCCGGAAATCGATCCACCCCCGATATTCCGGGCTTCGCCCAGCGACTTTTTAAACTGATCCTCGTATCCCGATCCCAGGACCATTGTGAGCACGATCCAGACCACAATCAGCAACGCTGCAATTCCCCCCGCGATGATCGATCCGGTCTTCTTCATAAAAACAGTATAGAAGGCTCCGATTCCGAATCAACAGGGTCTATACGCCAGGCAAACCCTGATGGTTCGAAGAGAGCCCAACTTCAAAAACCTCTGGGTTTTCCCCTCAAAAGTGCCAACTTATCCGCTGTGAGTTTTCTCTTCCCGCTCTATTTTCTCGGTGCAGCCGCCCTTGCGGTTCCGATCCTGTTGCACCTGAGACGGCGGCCGCCGAAGGAGCACATGGAATTCAGTTCGCTGATGTTCCTGGAAAAATCGCCGGAATTGCTGACGCGACGGACGAAAATCGAGCGCTGGATTTTGCTGGCGCTGCGATGCCTTGCGCTGCTGTTGCTCGCGCTGATTTTCTGCCGGCCCTATTTCAAATCAGCCACGTTTCTCGATGAAATCGGCGCAGGGAAACGGGTTTCGATTTTGATTGATCAATCGGCCTCGATGCAGCGGGAGGATTTGTGGAAAAAAGCGGTCGATCTGGCGCAGGAGGAAATCGCGAAAACCGGAGCGGAGGATTCCGTTTCGCTGGCGGTTTTCGGGGAGGACCTCGAAACAGTTTTGCCGACAGACATCACGGAAACCTGGTCGGGCTCGGCGCGGCGGGAAGAAATCACGACCCTGCTCGCCGACGCGAAACCGGGCTGGGCGGGGACGGATTTGGGCTCGGCACTCGCGGAAATCGCGGACGAAACGAGCGCGCAGTCGAGCGAGGACGCCAAGGCGTTCCGGGCGCGGGAGATTGTGGTGATCAGCGATTTTCAGGACGGCGCGGAGCGCGATGTGCTGCAGCAATACGCCTGGCCGGAGGACGTCAGAGTGCGTTGCCTCGCGGTCGGCCCGAAAAAGGCGGGCAACCTGACGGCGAATCTCGTGGCTGCCGCGGTTTCGGCGAATCCGGATGAAGCAGCGGCGACGGCACGGCGGGTGCGGATTTCCAACTCGCCGGATTCGGAGAACGAAAAATATCAGCTCAGCTGGGTCGGCGAGACGGACGGAAAAGTCGTCGAAGGCGTTTTGCCGCCGGGCGCGAGCCGGGTCGTTCCCGTGCCGCCGAGGCAATCGGAAACGAAAGACGCCGTCCTGCAAATTTCCGGCGACGCCCACGATTTTGACAACCGCGTTTACGTCGCCCGCACCCAGCCGCGGCTGATCCGGATTTTGTTTGTCGGCGAAGATCCCAGGCGCAACGACGTTGGCTCGCCGTTTTTCTATCTCGCTCGCGCCATGAACCGCACCAAGGCGATCGACCCGACAGTGGACGCCGCGAAATTCGAAGGCCTGCAGGCCGCCGAGCTGAAACAATCGAACGTGCTCGTGATTTCGGCCGGCGAGGAAACGCCCGATGCCGCCGCCAAAGCGATCGGGAAATTTGCCGAAGACGGCGGGATGGTCATCGTGATCGCCGACCCCGGTGCAAAGGCTGAGACGCTCTCCGCCATTACCGGGGTGGCTGATCTGAAAATCGCCGAGGCCGACGTGAAAAATTACGCGATGCTTTCCGGCCTTGATTTCGATCACCCCGTGCTGGCTCCGTTTGCGAAGGCCAAAGTCCGCGACTTCACGAAAATTCACACGTGGAAACACCGGTCGCTGACCTTGCCGGAGAGCGAAAACGAATCGGTGAAACCGATCGCGAATTTTGATTCGGGGGATCCGGCGTGGATTGAATTTTCGCGCGGGAAAGGCCGGGTGTTTACGTTTTTGTCAGGCTGGGAGCCGGAGGAAAGCCAGCTCGCCCTGTCCTCGAAATTCGTCCCGCTGCTTTACGCCATGCTCGCCCAGGCCGGGTATTCCGCGACCGAGGCGAAGCCGCTATACGTCGGCGATTCGATCAATCTTGCCGGAATCCGCGACGCGAAAGCGGTGAAACTTCCCGACGGTTCGTCGGTTCAAGTGAACAACGGCGCGACCGTTTTTTCCGACACCACCCAGCCCGGTTTTTACACCGTGGAAACCGCAACGGTTGGCGAGGAACGCGTCTTCGCTGTCAATCTGGCCCCCGCCGAAAGCCGCATCGAACCCGTCGATCCGGCCGTGTCGCTGGCCGACCTCGGTGTCACCGTCGATCTCGAAATCGAAGGCGATCCCGAAGCCGCCGCCGCCCTCGCCGGCGCGAACGCGGAGGAAATTGAGAAACAGAAACAACGCCTCGAGGCGGAAGAAAAAGAAAACCGGCAAAAAATCTGGAAATGGCTCGTCCTCGGAATCCTCGTGATTTTGCTGATCGAGACTTGGTTGGCGGGGCGGAGGAAGGCGGGGACGGAGCCGACTGCGGTAACGGCGTGATATCCGATCCGAACAGGGTTGGTTTGGAGAATAAACCCTGTTGGTTCTTCTCGTTCAATTACCTGATCCTTTTCCGGATGATTTCACCGCCTGAATCCTCGATGATTTGCTGAATCTCTTTGTCAGGCCGACGACGAGAGGAGTGAACGTAGAGCTTTACGTTGTTGGCCTTGATTGCGTCCGCGATGATTTTCACGGCAGCAGGGTCGTTATCGTCTTCGAAGTCACAGAACCAATAAATGGTGTCCACTTTCTGGAGATTGATCAGCGCATGTAGTGCTGAGGCAGGATTTCTTTCCAGGTCGACCTGCCGGTAGTGAGGAGGCGTTTTGACCAGAATTTTTCCCTGGTGCCACATGGGATCGAATGGATTTACGCCCTCGTCCGGGATCTCTCCGTAATACCAGGCGTCGTTCATTTTCCTGCGTGGAGAGGAATAATAGTCGATTTCAAATTGAATCCCTGATCCGGCTGATTCCCTGTATTGGGTATTGGGAAATGATTTGGCGATTTCTTCCCGCACGGCTTCCAGGTAAGGACGCATGCTGGGGGAGTTGTCCAAGAGGACACCGAGATTGGAAGCGGTCACTTCCGTGCCGTAAATTTCCCCTTTGATCAGAGCGGCCTTTTCTTGTTTTTCTGCCTTCGGTAGCTTTTCCCAGACCGCTGAGGCTTTCTTTTCCTCTTCGACCAATTTGAGCCGGGCATTTTCCAAGTCCTGAAGGATCAGGCGAAGAAGGGCATCGCGGTCGCGTTCCCCCAGCCGATCTTTCAGAAACTTGTCATAGGCGGCCTGTTGAGGATCGGTCAGTTTTCGATATTCGACCGTGCCGGTCGAGTTTTCCAGCACCGTCGAAATTCGCGCCGCCCGCTTGGCAAACCGTTCCTTCGTTTCATTGATGTATTTCAGGGAAAATTCGCGAATCGACTCGTCATCCCATTTACCGCCGTATTCCCGGGCAGACAGTTGACCAAGGAAGGTGATCAGGGCGATAAGGGTGGCGGCAATCTGGATCTTCATGAATGGGTTGAATCAGTGCAGTTAAACTTGGATTTGGCTGAATTTTCCAAAAGAGATGTCGAAATTCCAGCATCTTTTCCCCATTTCGGAAGTTCCATCCCCTGACCCAATTGCCCCGTACGAGCCACTCCCACTCACCCAAATCCGTGCTACCTTCGCGGTGCAGGATTTGGGTGACAGATTTCGCGGAAAATGGTGAATTACCGATCAGAAAGGCGTTTCAAAAATGATCCACAACATTCTCGGCCAGAAACTTCGTCCCATTCTCTCAGCGGAGGCGGCGTTGCGACGGCGGAAGGCGCTGGCAGCGATCCTGATTGTGGGGACGCTGATCGC
>JABDJT010000350.1 GCA_013003335.1 Verrucomicrobiales bacterium
GGGGGGGGGGGGGGGGGGGGGGGGGGGGGGGGGGGGGGGGGGTGGTGGCATCGTTCAAAAAGACATCACCATCACCAACAACTCGAGCGATACCCTGGAAGTGTATTCCGATCACGGCCACGGCTGGCATCGCGAAGCCACCCTTCGACCCGGTCAACGTCGGCAACTACACGCCGAAAACGGGGAGGAATGGGGCTTCGACGACCCGCATCGGGGCGGCATCAATATTCTGAAAAGCACAACGATCAAGAACTTCGACATGTTTCCTGTTCTGATGATCAACGACCGGGAACTCGGCCACGGTGGGGGACCGCCTGTCCGCGACCGGACGATTCACGTGAACAATTACAGCTCCGATCCCCTGAAAATTTACCGGGATTCCGGCAGTGGATTTCGCTACGTCGACTCAATCCGTGCCGGTGGGCATGAAGATTATGTCGCCACCCCGGGTGACGACTGGGGATTCGATGACCCCCACAAACCGGGCGTCAACATTTTCAAACATGTCACTGTTAAAACTCTCGTCGATTCCACCCTGTCGGCCCGTGACAGCGATTTTCACAGCGGTGGTGGACCCGGTCCCGGACCGGGACCGGGTCGCCAAATCACTCTGGCCAATAATACCTCCCGCACCGTTTCTGCCTATTCGGACGACGGTCGTGGCTGGTACCGCGAAGGTTCGCTTTCACCCGGCGCTCGACGGACGTACAACGCGAAAGTCGGCGAAGAATGGGGCTTCGACGATCCGGGCCAAAGCGGCGTCAACATCGTGCGGAAAACCACGGTCAAAGCCTGGGGGTCGAACACCCTGGCCATCAGCAACGGGGACATCGCTCCGCCTGATCCGAAAACTGTCTCCATCACCTTCCGTAACGAGGGGAACGAAACAGTGAATATTTCCCTGCGAACCGGGCCGTTTTCGAAAAAACTGATCACCTCTGTCGGGCCCTATGGCTCCCGAACCGTGAAGCTCATCCCGGGAGACAAAATCGTTTTAAACGAACCCGGGAAGCGTATCGGTAAGGCCTACACAGCTCCGGCCTTCAGCACGACCCATCGTTTCGACCTTTGATTAAGCGAAGCAGCGAAACGTTTTTTTACGGTCCGCTCGATGAATCAACCTGGTTGGTTCGTCGGGCGGACTTCTTTTTTGAATCGATTCGAAATGACAAAAATAAGGGTTGCGCGCATTGGTATTTTTCATATCAATAAATCAAGATTTGTTAATACGATCTAGAAACAGTATGAAACACCACTTCGCAACGCTCCTCGCTGCCGCCGTATTTGCCGGCTCGATCAATTTCGTTTTCGCCCAGGAGCAAGACCAGTTCGATGACGACTCCCTCGTTCTTGATGACGACGGCATCACCACGCTCGACATCACCACAGTCGTGTCGACGAAAACGCCGAAAGCGACGAATGAAGTGCTGCCTTCGGTCGATACCATCACCGACGCGCATCTCACCACGCACCAGTTTCACCAGCTTGAGGACGTCCTCGGCCATCGCGCCGGCGTGGCGATCGTGCAAACCGGGCAAACCGGTGGGCAAACCTCGTTGTTCGTGCGCGGGCATGAATCGAATCACGTCGTCGTCACCCTGAACGGTCGCCGCCTTTCTCCGGGACTTGCCGGGATCTACAACCTGGAAAATCTCGACACGACCTTTCTCGACTCCGTTCAGCTCGCCAAAGGCCCGGTCAGTTCGCTTTACGGATCGGACGCGATCGCCGGAGTGCTCGATCTTCGCGTCGCCGACGCCCGCAATCTGGAAGGCAGTTCGATCACCGGTTACGCGGAAAGCGGTAGCTTCGACACCCATCGTGCCGGAGAGCAGATCAAAATCAAGGAAGGCGCCCTCGGCATTGTGTTTGATGTGTCGCGCGTCGAAACCTCTAACGACCGTTTCCAGAACGCGCCGAATGATTTTCAGAACCTGAATCTCCGCTCAAACGTCGCCCTCGAAATCGCAGACCGGACCTGGATCGACGTGCTGGGTTTTTACCAAAACTCCGAGCTGCAGGTGCCCGGCTCACGGTTCAGTTCCTTTTTCCCCGAATCGCAGTTGAACGAAAATGAGTCTTATCTCTTCTCGCCGCGCTTCACAATCGAACGGGACGCGTGGGATTTTTCTGCATTTTACAGCCACAACGCCCATGAGCTGATCGCCACGCAGGACGTCTTTTTCCAGGACAATGTCCTCGACCAGATGGGCCACGAAGCGGAGGCACAGTTGAATATTCATCCGACCGACGATGCGACTTTGACGCTCGGCGGCGGCTGGTACGAATACGAATTCACCCGCAGTCCGCTTATGCCCGGGCCATTCAATCTGCCGTCAGAAAAACGGTTTTCCTGGGGCAGCGTGTTCGCTCAGGCCGACATCAATCTGCCCGCGAACGTGAATCTGATCGCCAGCGTTCGCCACGACGAACATGATTCTTTCGAAAGCAAAACAACCTACTCCGCCCAGCTGATCCATACCGTCGAGCCGACCAACACCCAGATTTTCGGAAAAGTCGGAACCGGTTACAAAGCCCCGAGCGGTCAGGATTTCATTTTTCTCGATCCGACGGTCGATCCCGATCTGATTTCGCCGGAGGAAAGCTTTTCTTACGAAGCCGGCATCCGCCAATTCTTTCCCGAGAACACGGGCAGCCTCGCTGTCACTTATTTCAATTCCGACATCACTAATCTTGTCGATTCCATTGGATTCCCCGCGTTCCCCGCTATCGTCGATACCGAAACCCACGGCATTGAAGTCGAAGGCGTGCTGACCCCGTGCGATGGTATTGAGATTTACGCGAACTACACCTGGCTCGACGCCACGATTTCCGAAGGCCTTTACTTCGGCGGTTTTGGCGGTCTCCCCGGCGACAGCCTGCCCCGCCGGCCCGAGCACACCTACGCTGCCGGTGTCGTCTTGCGCCCTTGCGATTGCCTTGATCTCGGCGCCGAATTCCGCGGAGCCGATTCCCGTCTCGATGCGAATCCCGATGTGTTCCTGACCGACTACGCCGTCATGCGGATTTTTGCGAACCTCCGCATCTGTGAAAATTTCGAGCTGTTCGGCCGGGTGGAAAACGCGCTCGACGAAGAATTTGAATCGACGACCGGATTTGAAGCGCCCAGCACGGCCATGTATGGCGGTGCCCGAATCCGGTTTTAATCTGGAAAAAACGAAACAATAGGGTCTGTTCATCAATCGAACGCTGTTGGTTCGTAAATCCCGAAATGTCTGATCTCAAACAGGAACTCACCACCGAACTGAAGAAACGCATCCTCGTGCTCGACGGCGCGATGGGGACGACGATTCGGGGGTATGGGCTCGAGGAATCGGATGCGCGGGGGGATCGCTTTGCGGACAACGAAAAGGATTTGCTGAACAATGGCGACATCCTCTCGATCACGCAGCCGGATACGATCGGCGATATTCACAAGCGCTTTCTCGAAGCGGGGTCGGACATTATCGAGACGAATACCTTCTCGGCGACGACACTCGCGCAGTCGGAATTTTTTGTGGAAGACCCGCGGGAATCGGGGAAGGGACGGAAAGATCCGGAGTTTTTTCAGCGGGAAGTTTGTGACAATCAATTCCTGCTTGATCTGGCGTGGGAGCTGAATGTTGAGTCAGCGAAATTGTGCCGGAAATGGTGTGATCGGATCGGCGAAGAGTCGGGGCAGAAGCGTTATGTGGCGGGGGCGATCGGGCCGATGACGGTTTCGCTGACGAACTCACCGGACGCGGAGGACCCGGGGTTCCGGGTGGTGAATTTTGAGCAGGTGCGGGACGCCTACAAGCACCAGATCCGGGCGCTGATCGAAGGCGGCACCGACATCATGATGGTGGAGACGATTTTCGATTCGCTCAACGCGAAGGCGGCGCTGGTGGCGGTGCGGGAGGTGTATGATGAAGACGGGGTGGAATTTCCGATCATCGTATCGGCAGCGGTTGGGCGTGGCGGGGAAACGATGATTTCGGCACAGAAGGTCGAGGCGATGTGGAATGCGGTGGCGCATGCGAATCCGCTTGCGGTTGGGTTGAACTGTTCACTGGGGCCGGATTTGATGGAGCCGCACCTCGCAGAATTGGCCAAGGTTTCGGAGACGTTTGTGTCGGTGTATCCAAATGCGGGAATGCCGAATCCGCTGGCGCCGACGGGTTTCGATTTGCATCCGCCGGACATGGAAAAATTCCTTGGCGATTTCGCAAAGGACGGGCTGGTGAACTTGATTGGCGGCTGTTGCGGAAACACGCCGGAACACGTCGCGGCGATCGCGAAGGTGTCGGAGCGATTTGCGCCACGCGAGGTGCCTGACTTACCGGAAGTCATGCGGCTTAGCGGTTCGGAAGCCTACAATCACACGGCGGAGAAAAATTTCCTGATGGTCGGCGAACGGACCAACGTGGCCGGGTCGCCGCGTTTTAAAAAGCTGGTGAAGGAAGACAAGCTGGAGGAAGCGGTCGCGATCGCCCGTCAGCAGGTGGAAAACGGTGCCCCGGTGATCGACGTCTGCATGGACGAGGGAATGATCGATGGAGTCCCGACGATGACGCGGTTTTTGAATCTGCTCGCAGCGGAGCCGGATGTCGCAGCGGTGCCGATCATGGTCGATTCCTCGAAATGGGAGATCATCGAGGCGGGGCTGAAATGCCTGCAGGGCAAAGGAATCGTGAACTCGATTTCGCTGAAGGAAGGCGAGGATGTTTTTCGCGAGCACGCCCGGAAAATCATGAAATACGGCGCGGCGGTCGTGGTGATGGCGTTTGACGAAAAGGGCCAGGCGGACAGCTTCGAAAGCAAAATCCGCATCTGCGAACGGGCCTATCGGATCCTGGTCGACGAAGTTGGATTCAATCCGGAGGACATCATTTTTGATCCGAACATTCTCACCGTGGCGACGGGGATGGAGGAGCACAACAACTACGCGGTCGATTTCATCGAGGCGACGCGATGGATTAAAGAAAACCTGCCGGGCGCGAAAGTAAGCGGCGGGGTGTCGAATATTTCATTCAGCTTTCGGGGAAACAACGTGGTTCGCGAAGCGATGCATGCCGCCTTTTTGTATCACGCGGGCCAGGCGGGGATGGATATGGGGATCGTGAATCCGGGGATGCTCGAGGTTTACGACGAGGTCGAGCCGAAGCTGCTCGGGCTGGTCGAGGATGTGCTGCTCAACAAAAACGACGAAGCAACCGAGGCGCTGATCGATTTCGCCGAAGAACTGAAAGCGGCCGGTGCCCATAAATCTGACAGAGCGAGCGGGCCCGACCTGGCGTGGCGCGAGGGCGATATTGAATCGCGGATGACTCACGCCCTGGTGAAAGGGATCACGGATTTTATCGAAGAGGACACCGAGGAAGCGCGGCAGGCGCTGGGTCGACCGCTCGATGTGATTGAAGAGCCGCTGATGGCCGGGATGGGCGTGGTCGGCGAACTGTTCGGAGCCGGGAAAATGTTTCTCCCTCAAGTGGTGAAAAGCGCGCGCGTCATGAAAAAAGCGGTCGCGTATCTCGAGCCCTTTATGCTCGCGGAAAAAGGTGACGACGATGACGAGGGCGCACCATGTTTCGTGATCGCAACGGTGAAAGGCGATGTTCACGACATCGGAAAAAACATCGTGGGTGTGGTGTTAGGCTGCAATGGCTACAAGGTCATCGATCTCGGCGTGATGGTCGATTGCGAAAAAATCATGGCCGCAGCGAAGGAGCACAAGGCGGATTTTGTGGGAATGTCAGGGTTGATCACTCCGTCGCTCGACGAGATGATCCACAACGCGAAGGAATTTGAGAAACACGGCTGGGAGGTTCCAATTTTGATCGGCGGCGCGACGACCAGCCGCGCTCACACGGCGATCAAGATCAGCGAGCACTACAGTCAGCCGATCGTGCATGTGAAAGACGCATCGCTTGTGGTCTCCGTGTGCAACTCGCTACTCTCGGAAAACCTGCGCGAAAAATTCATCGCCGAACACAAGGAAACCGAGCAGCGCGAGCGCGACTTGCACGCGGGTAAAGGATCGACTGCGGTTTACGTGCCGTTCGAAGAAGCGCAGCTTCACAAATACCAGGTCGAGTGGGATCACGCGAAAATCGCGACGACCGAAACGATCGGCCAACATGTGTGGGATCCGGTCCCGCTGCAGGAGATCGTCGATCTCTTCGATTGGTCACCGTTTTTCCACGCCTGGGAATTGCGCGGTGTTTATCCGAAAATTCTGCAGCACAAAGATCACGGCGAAGAAGCGACCAAGCTCTTCCATGACGCCCAGCGGATTCTCGAAGATTTGGTGGAAAACGATCGCGTTCATGCCCGCGCGACCTGGGGCGTGTGGCCCGCGCACTCGACCGGCGAAGATGTGGAACTGTTTGCCGATTTTGCGAAAACCGAGCCCCTCACGAATTTTCATTTTCTCCGTCAGCAGAAAGAAAAAGTGAAATCGGGAACGCCGTTTCAATCGCTCGCTGATTTTGTGGCGCCGGCCAATTGTGGCCGCGACGATTTCCTCGGCGCCTTCGCTGTCACCGCCGGAAATGAGGTCGAGGAATACGCAGCCAACTTCAAAGACGCTGGTGACGACTACACCGCCATCATCATTCAGGCCCTGGCCGACCGTTTCGCCGAAGGGCTCGCCGAATTGCTTCACAAGCGCGTCCGCGATTTCATGGGCTTCGGAAAATACGAAGATCTCGACACCGAAAGCCTCATCAAAGAACGCTACCGCGGCATTCGACCCGCAGCCGGTTATCCCGCCTGCCCCGATCACACCGAGAAAGCGATTTTGTGGGATCTACTCGACGTCGAAAAAACAGTCAGTATGGAACTCACCACCAGCTACGCAATGTTCCCACCAAGCAGCGTGAGCGGTCTTTATTTCTTCAATGAAGCGGCCCGGTATTTCAACGTCGGCAAAATCGAGCGCGATCAGTTGGAGAATTACGCCGCGCGGAAAGGGATGACCATTGAGGAAGCGGAGAAGTGGCTGGCGCCGAACTTAGCGGATTGAATGTTAAAACGCCCATTCCGTCTGCTCAAACGCCGGCTCCGGAACCGTAAGAGCCGGGCCATTCTCACGCCGTCGATCGGGCTGTTGATCTTCCCGCACGCGGTTTTCATTCGTACCCTCCGCGGTCGGATACTTCACCTCGTGATGCTCCACATTCGGCCCGGAAACCGCCGCGGGCGCTGCCGCCTCTTTCAATGGAGTTGGTTTTTTCCGGCAGGCGCATTCGAGATCGACATGGGGGAATCCTTCCCGCTCCAGCCGTTCACGAATCACTCTCAACGCCTGCTCCGGCGAATTGCAGTCGGAACTGAGATGCCCCAGCACTACGCGATGCAGGTTTTGCCTTGCCACGGCGGAAATCAAATCCGCCGTCTGATCGTTCGACAGGTGCCCGTGGCGGTTGCTGATCCGCTGCTTCGTCGCCCACGGCCGCTTGATGTCGTTTTGCAGCATCACTTCGTCGTAGTTGGCCTCTGTGAAAAGCGTGTCGACCCCGTGGAGACGGTCTATGATCACCTGCGTGACGTGCCCGACATCACTCAGCACGCCGACTGAAGAACAACTCCCACGAAACACGAACCCGACCGGGTCCGCTGCATCGTGCGGAACATTGAACGATTCAACCACCGCTTCGCCGACCTCGAAGGCCGCACCCGCTTCAAAAATGCGCCACGGCACGGGTGATTTCAGCTTTTCAGAAACCAGCAAACTCGTGTCTCGCGTCGCAAATACCGGAATCTCCCGCTTGCGCAAAAACACGTCCAGCCCGCAGGAATGATCGCCATGTTCATGGGTCAAAACAATCCCGGTCAACGAATCGGGCTCGATCCCGACGGTCTCGAGCCGAAGGCACAACTGCCTCGCGCTCAGGCCCGCATCCACCAGGATCCGCGTATCGTCGCCCAGGCAGACCACGGCTGCATTGCCGGAACTACCACTGCCGAGAACGGAAAGACGAAGCATTTTGCGGAAAAGGGGTGGGTCAAATGGACAGGAAACAGCCTAGATACTTTGGAGGCATTAAACAAATGGAAAATGGCAAATCTGTCAAAAATCCATCGCCTTCCCGTGCAAAACCGGCCGGATTCGGCTATCGAGTTGGCACGCGAAACATGGATGATCTTTTCGACGAAGACGAAGACGCCGAAAACGAATCAACTGGGTCTGATCAGCAAACCAACCCGGTCGATTCGAATTTCGCCCCTGTCCCGCTTGCCGCCCGGATGCGACCGCGCGTTCTCGACGAATACGTCGGCCAGCAACACATCCTCGGCGAAGGAAAGCTGCTGCGGCGCGCCATCGAGGCCGACCGGTTTACCTCGCTGATTTTTTACGGGCCACCCGGCGTCGGAAAAACGAGCCTCGCCGAACTGATCGCGCAGCGGACCGAATCGCGATTTGTGAACCTCAGCGGCGTCGAAAGCAACGTCGCGGAAATTCGACAGGCCGTCGAGGCGGCGAAAGGCTACCAGCGCACCCGCAAACAGATCACGACGCTGTTTGTCGATGAAATCCACCGGTTTAACAAGGCCCAGCAGGACGTGCTTCTGCCCCACATCGAGCGCGGGACGGTCCGGTTCATCGGCGCGACGACCCACAATCCGTTTTTTTACATCAACAGCCCGCTCGTTTCGCGCAGCCAGGTGTTCCAACTCGAGCCGCTCGAAGAAATCGACCTTGCCGAGCTGCTCCAGGCTGCGGTTTCGGACGACGAACGCGGGTTCGGCAAAAAACCCATCCGCCTCGCCGAAGACGCCGCCGCTCATTTCGTGCGGATGTGCGACGGCGACGCCCGCAAGCTTTTGACGTCGTTCGAGCTGGCCGTCCTGACGACTGAAGCCGACGACGATTCGGGCGAAATCGAGATCGATCTTGAAGTCGCGGAAGATTCCATCCAGCGGAAAACGGTGGTCTACGACGCAGACGGAGACGCGCACTACGACACGATTTCCGCTTTCATCAAATCAATGCGCGGAAGCGACCCCGACGCAGCGCTCTACTGGCTGGCAAAGATGTTGTACGCCGGCGAAGACATCCGGTTCATCGCCCGGCGGATCGTGATTGCCGCCAGCGAAGACGTCGGCATGGCCGATTCCAACGCTCTCCGCGTCGCCGTTTCAGCCCAGCAGGCTGTCGAATTTATCGGCATGCCCGAAGCGCGAATTCCCCTCGCCCACGCCGCCGTTTACATTGCCACCGCCCCGAAAAGCAATCGGGCTTATGCCGGCATCAACGCCGCCATGCGCGACGTGAGAGAAGGCCGCACCCTCGCCGTGCCGCCCCATTTGCGAACCAAATCGCGCAAGAAACTCGGCGTCGAAGGCGGCGCGATCGAAGCCGCCGACACGGAATACAAATACAGCCACGACGCCGAGGAGGGCTACATCCCGCAGGCCTATCTGCCGGAAGGCCGGGTGTATTACGAGCCGACAGAAAACGGCATGGAAAAACGCGTCGCCGAACGCCTGGAATACTGGCGGGCGCAGTTTGAGGCGGATCAGGCCGGGAACGAGTGAACACGGTCTGTTCGCCAAACCAACCCTGTTGGGTCGTTTCTCACTCCGCCCACTGGAAGACGCGGACGTAGTCGACCAGCAGAGTCTGCGGGAACAGATCCGCCGGGATGCGATCCGCTTTCTGGTCCGTCTTTTCAAAAAACCGGCCGTCGACAGCGACGTTGAGGATCAAGTGGAACGGCTGGTCATAAGGCGCTGAAGCGTTGTCCTTCGCGGTTTCGCTGAACCACTCGTCCTTCTTTCGGGTCTTCCATTTTTTCCCATCAACGAACCACGAAATTTCGTCGGCATTCCACTCCAGCGCATACACGTGGAAATCCTCCGCCGCGTCTTTCCCCGGAAACTGGTAGGCGTGCGCAAGATACACATTCCGCGGCCACGCCCCGCCAAAGTGAAGCGCACCGGTAGTTTCGTGCACGGCGCTGCCGCGTGATTCAATGATGTCGATCTCTCCGCCGGCCGCCCAGCCTCCGTATTTCGAAGCGGTCGGCAGCATCCAGACAGCGGGCCAAATACCCTCCCCTTTTGGCATTTTCGCGCGGATTTCGAAACGCCCAAACTTCCAGTCGCCTCGGTTCAACGTTCGCAATCGCGCGGAGGAATAAGGCTGCGTCTTGCCGTCGTTCGTCGTGTGGGCGTCCCGATACACCGCGATGTTCAAATTCCCGTCTTTCACAAAACTGTATTTTGAATCCGTCCGGTACGCCTGCCGCTCGTTGTTGCCGCCGCCATAATTATTCTCCTCCCGCTCCCATTTCGTGAAATCGATTTTGTCGCCATCAAATTCATCCGCCCACACCAGCACCCACTCTTTTGACGGATTCGTGATCCGGTATTTTCCCGCCGGACGAAGGAGGCGCATCGTCTCGCCCGTGCCGGGAATCGACGGACCATCGTTTTTCCACTCGTCGCCGACTTGAACCTCAGGTTGATACAATTTTCCTGTCTCTGTCGGAAACGTCAGCTGAACAGCCGGCCCGGTGTGGAATTCCGGTTCGGCGGCAAAGCCGCAAATCCGAGTCAGGATAAAAAAGGGCAGGAGTGCGCGAAGGAAAACAGGCTTCATCTTTCGTCGAGCGGGAACCTTGCCCCGTTTCAGCGACTCGACAACCATCGGATCGATTGTGCTCCCGATCCCGGCTGAAACCGGACCCGGTTCATTCGTTTTCCCGTTTTTCAAACCGGGGAATCGCCTGTAGCATCGGCGGCATGTCGACGGTGAAAAATCCCATCCACACCCTCTGCGTTTTCTGCGGCTCCCAATCCGGCACCGACCCCGTTTTTGGCGAATCGACTCGCGAGATTGGCCGGTTCCTTGCCGAAAAACAGATCCGCATCGTTTACGGTGGGGGAAGCATCGGGCTGATGGGAACGCTGGCCGACGCAGCCCTCGAAGCCGGGGGGGAAGTGATCGG